>JBJFHZ010000020.1:0-3984 GCA_051894075.1 Eubacterium sp. | reverse complement strand
CATTTAGGCGTCAAAATGATAAATTTGAGCAAATTTGTGTTGTAAATCTTAACAAGAATATTTACAGATTATATACACTTATAATGGCACGCTGCGGGGGACTCTCCTCTTGCTATCGAAAGCTCCACCGGAGCTTTCTCCCAAATCGCAGGCGATTTGGAGCCACGTCTTCTCGTCCCCCATATGAATAAAAACAGAGAGCAAGAAAAATCTTACTCTCTGTTTTTGGCACGCTGCGGGGGACTCGAACCCTCGACCTACTGGTTCGTAGCAGTAACACGGATGATTAAATACCCTGAAAACAGCGGTGTTTAGGGCTTTTGTTGTCCTTTTTTCTCTGCAAAAATTCGTTTAGCGAACTCTTTGCTCACCCTCGTTTTTTCTGTTGTGGTCATAATTGTGGTCAGGAATTGCCTCGACCAGCTCCACCCAAACATAGAATTTTAACCAGCTCTGATAAAACAAATTTACAAAAAGAATATAAAAGAATTTTATTACAAAAAATTATTTTTCTATGTATTGGATTGCTAAACAAAAAGGACCTCCCTGTGTAACAAATGCCGCTGAGAGTTCAAGCATATAAACCTCTGCATCCTTAAAATGCTTTTCCATCTCAGCCTTTGCATATTCCGCATCCTTTAATGCTCTTGCATGTGATATATAGATGATATGGCGAGTATCTATTTTCTTTTGTTTCATATGCTCTATGACTGTTTGTATAGCAGCTTTAATTGTGCGCTTTACTGCAAACTTTTCCAGTCTTTTTCCATCCGATGTTTGACGCAAAATCGGTTTCAAATTTAAAATTGTCCCCAAAGTTGCTGCTGTCGGCGTAAGTCTTCCGCCTCTTTTCAAAAAATTAAAATCCTGTGGGATCAAGAAAGATTCATGCCTTTCAGTCGCAAGGTTAATCCACTCAATGATTTCTTTTGAATTGCGGCCTTCAAGCTTCATTTGTTGGGCTTTTTCAACCATATAGCGATGAGGACCGCAAAGTGTTTTTGAATCGATGACTGTGATTCGGTCTTTGTTTTCTGCCATATCTCTTGCCATGCACGCACTTGAATATGTGCCTGACAATCCATCTGCCATGGAAATGTTTACAATGTCGTCATCTTCATATTTTTCGTAAGCCTCTAATACATCTCCTATTGGCGGCTGAGATGATTTAGGATGGTGACCGTTTTTTATTTCGTCATAAAAATCATCCATATTTACATGCATATCTCTGCCTTCTATGCAACCGCACGATACACACAGCGGAATTGCTTCAATTCCTAATTTTTCGGCTTGTTCGCGAGTATATAGAATTGATGAATCTGAAATAATCTGTACCATAAATTCTCCTCATAGTTTTAATTTATTGTATGTTTATATTTTTTTATCACTGAAAATTACTTAAATCTCGGCATATCCGTCATGCGCAGATATGTGCTGCCATACGGAACAAAGGAAAGCTTTTCGGGTTCAGCGATTTTTATAATATCCTTTGGCTTCGGAGTACAAACATAGGGGTTTCTCCACTTGGTTTTCCATGGTATTTTAACCATTGAGGCAACAATTTCAATGGGCGGATTAGTTCTTGAAAAAGGCATATCGGAAATATTTTTTTCAATAACCTCAAATTCGGCATCGTCAAAAGCATAATTCCATGGCGATACAGGCAAAAACTCATAATCGCAATACGGGCATTTGCGTTCTGCACCGTCCTTAACATATTCAAGCTTTTTCTTTTCGTATTTTATAGGCAGTGAATAGATAAGCGGTCCTTTTTCAAGATGATACAGCCCATTGGGTGATTGCTTTAATTGAGGCTTTGATTTTAAGACAATGCTGATTTCTTCTTTACCGCAAAATAATTTTCGTATTTTGAATACTTTTTCATTTTTTACTGCTTTTCCGTCGACGGTTGCATCAGCCCATTTAGGTATTCTGAAAGAAAACTCAAATTCAACCTCTCTTTCGGTTTCTATAATATATGATAGGTTTTCTTTGAACGGATAATCGGTAACAAGTGTTATTTTAACATTAACGCCGTTTATTACCGTGTTGACTGATGACGGCACCAAAACAGCGGAAAATATACCCTTCTCCGATTTCATAAAAGCCGAAAGAGCCAGCTTCGGAAAAGCCTGATTCATATTTGCCGTACAGCAACCGAAATTAGGCTCCAAACCGAAACGGTTTGACTCACCGCTGTTTGTTCCGTAAATTTTTCTATGCTTTTGATTTGCACAGGCAATTTGATTTATTTGCTGGTCATACTGATGAGTCCACATATCATCCGAATTAGTTGCAGGGAAAGAATTAAACGAAATTTTTTCAAGCACATCACCCCAATATGTATCTCCGGTCACTGCCAAAAGAATTTCGTAAGAATACATTGCCTCTGCTACGGAGCAAAGCTCTGCCCCCTGAACGGGACTTAAACCGTTAAGACATTCATCACCGGTAAAATGCTCCGTACAGGTGCCGTGATATTTTCTTATATATTCAAGCATTTTTTTGGACCTGTCTTGGCTATCTCTATCAAACAGAGTCTCATAAAGTGCGGGAGCCTTAAACGCCATAGCTGTATTCACAACATGGGTTTTGAATGTCCATACATTTCTCGCTTTTTTACATCCTCCGTGAGCATAGTGCCTTTCGTAGTCAAAGCCCTGTTTTTTTAACTTTTCGGCAAATTCAAGCAGCTTTTCATCTCCGGTTTTATCGTAAAGCCATTTTAAAGGTATCAAGCATTCAAACCATCTGTATTTACCCCAGAATTTAAGCGGATATTTATCAATATGCCTATCAAGACAGGCAATCGCTTTGGCAACTGCTGACTCAATACGCTCATCTCCAGAACAATCGCAGTACAAAACGAGCACTTTCAGAATAAGAAACGCCGCCCAAATATCATACTTTTTTCTTTCTGCATTTGAACAGGGACAAATCCAGCCGTCATCACACTGACCTTCAAGTATGGCATCAATATATTTTTTAGCACGGTTTATCATATCTTCGTCCTCAAGAAGATATGCAAGAGGAATGAATCCGTCAAGCCAATAAGGAACACGCTCCCAACCGTCTTTACTGCCGCCTATCCATTTACTGTCCTTTATATCAGGCCAAATTTTATCTAAATTTCCCGAAAGCCCATCCGCCTGTATTTGAAGCTGCCTTTTAAGCCATCCTTCGGGACGAATTTCATTGGTCGTAAAAAAAGAGTAACAATTCATTTTAAGTTCCTTATATTATAAAGTTGATAATCATTGATTTACCGACTGCTCTGCCGCAATAGCATTAAGCTCCTCGTTTTGCTTTCTTTCTCTTTCTTCTCTAAATGCCTTGAGCTTGCTCTCCTGTGCCTTTTCATCAAATTTATAGAAGAACATAGGAATTGCCTGAAGCAACAAGCCTACTGCACCGAGTGCCGTGAGCATAAAGAAGATTACATTGAGAAGGGTTGTATAGTTTACATCGCCTACAATAGTTGCCTTTGTTGTGCTTTCGATAAGAGGCTTTGCGAGATTGTTTGTAAGCTTGGTCATTACATCCGAATTGTATCCGAATTTATCAACAACGTTAAGCATTATTACATTAAATATTGCAAGGGAAATTTTTGTAACAAGGCTCCTAAACGAGAAAACAGTTCCCTCAAGCCTTTTTCCTGTTTTCATTTCAAGGTCGTCAACAACATCCGAGAACATTGCAATAAGAAGAACTGTCATAATTCCCACAGGGAAATTTGTAAAGAACCTCAAAATCGTATATGCAATTGCGCCGGCAACTGTATTGTAAGGAACAATCCAAACACCAACCACAAAGCAAATTATATCTGCGAATATACCGAAGAAGGATACTCCTATCCAAAGAGTTTTCTTGTCCATCTTTTTAAGAAATACGGGAACAAGTGCCATTGAAAGCATATATGAAAGACCGCTTCCGATTTGAAGAAGAGGAGTGAGGAGTCCCTCGCTTGTAAGCTGAATAGAAATG
>JBJFHZ010000019.1:0-21762 GCA_051894075.1 Eubacterium sp. | reverse complement strand
TTCGGAAAGAATGCAGTCGATTTTTTATTAGTGCTGTTTTTTTACAGCCCCTTTTTTATGCAATAAATTCGGGTTTATCGAACCGAATTGAGCCTCCCCTGTGTAAGGGGAGGTGGGTTGCCGTAAGGCAACTCGGAGGGGTTGTAACAATCCCTCAGTCTGCTAACGCAGACAGCTCCCTTTACACAAGGGAGCCATAAATTTGCTACAAGAACATCCCTACAAATACTAATTTGCTAACTATTTTCTTCGCTTTCCTGTGCCTCGATATCATTTGAAGAAAGGTTGAAAATATAATCTGTCAGCTTGTCTTTATTCTTTTCTGTGTTAATGCTTATAACGCTGTTACCCTGAATTGTTGCATAATCCCACGTACCGTCAAAGGGCACCTTTGTCTGATGAATGTCGCCTGTAACACAAATTCCTGCCATTGCAACAAAGCTCAAAAGCTCGCCTTTGCCCATATTTGTTTCAATGTAAGGAGCGCTGTTAAATGCCATTTTGTAAAGCTTGAAGGGGCTTGAATGCTTCGCACTGTTTATAATTGCACTCATAACCGTTCTCTGTCTTTGAGTTCTTACAAAGTCGGTGTCAATTTTTCTTATTCTGCAGTAGGCAAGTGCCTGCTCTCCCGTCAGATTGCTTTTGCCCTCCTCAAGAGTTACTCCGCCGTATCTCTTTGGGTGATTTGTAACCTCCTTTGCCTCTGCTGAGGTTACGTCAACCTCAACTCCGCCAAGACTGTCCACAAGCACCTTGAACATTTCAAAGTCCGTTACAACATAGCTATCGATGTCAACACCGAAATTGTATTCAATAGTGTCCACAACATTTTGATATCCTCCGCTGGAGCAGGCGGCATTAAGTCTTTGCTCATATCCGAGGGACGGAATATATACCCACGTGTCACGCAAAAATGATACAAGCTTAATGCAGTGATGCTTCATATCAAGGGAAACAAGCATCATTGTGTCTGAACGGGATGCCTCTGCTTCGTCGTCGCTTCTTGCGTCAACACCAAGCAGTAGCACGTTTTTAACCATACCGCTGCTTGCAAGGTCACTTTGATTAACGTATTCGCTTTCCTTTTTATCGTCGTAATTAATTCTGCCCAAAACAGGGAACATTGCTCCCGTTATCACAAGAACAATTGCAAGAATAACGATAAGCACCTTTTTACCGGTTGAAAGCTTACCGCTTTTTTTGCCTTCCTTGCCTTTGCCGTTTTTACCGCTGTTCTTGTCATTGCGGTTGGACTGCCTACTGTCATTACTTCGCTGATTATTGCTTCTGCTTTTCTGCGTCCTGTCAAAATCCTCATATCTTTCGCTGACAAAACGCTGATTGCTGCTTTGCGGTGAAACATCATCACAGGGGTTTATACCGCCTTTTTGATTATCTCTGACAACGCTGTCATTTCTTGTTTTGTTGTTAAAATCAAGGTCAATAGGTGAATAGCCGTAATAATTTTCTTCTTCGGGAACAGTTCTGTCAATATCATCTCTGTTTTTGTTTGTGCCGAACCCTTCGTTTTCAAAACGAGGCATCGTACCACCTCCGTAAAAGCATTAAGAAAATAATATACAAATATTGTTAATTCTGATGTCTGTTCAACAATTTTACTACAGATTATATATTATTTCAACAGGCATTTTGTAAAATCGGTTGACATTCAGAGTATTTTTTTTTAAAATAAACATTAGCGAGTCGGTGAGGCAGTTGCGTACCGATTTGGTATGAGGAAAGTCCGAGCAGCACAGAGCAGGATAACGGCTAACGGCCGCCGAGGGTGACCTTAGGGAAAGTGCAACAGAAATAAACCGCCTCTTTTGAGGTAAGGGTGGAAAGGCGAGGTAAGAGCTCACCGAGGAAGTGGAGACATTTCCTGCCATGTAAACCCTATCCGCTGCAACATCGACTAAAGGGTTGTTTGCTCGACACATAACTTTGACGGATGGCTTGAGCGCAGGAGTAATTCTGCGAGTAGATAGATAACTGCCGCATACAGAACTCGGCTTATTGCCGACTCGCCTTATTTTGTTTTTCTGTGAGGGATATATATGTTAGTTAAAATGGGAGACTTGCTTGCTGACGCACAAAAGGGGAATTATGCCGTAGGTTCCTTTTCCGTTGCAAATATGGAAATGGTCCTTGGTGCATTAAAGGCGGCAAAGGAGCTTAATGCACCTATAATTCTGCAAATTGCAGAGGTTAGATTAAAGCAAAGTCCGCTTGAGATTATAGGACCTCTTATGGTGGCGGCGGCAGAAAGTGCCGAAACTCCCGTTGCAGTTCATTTCGACCACGGCAAAACCTTAGAAAAGATAAATCAGGCGCTTGATATCGGATTTACCTCTGTTATGTTTGACGGCTCCCATCTTCCTCTTGATGAAAATATTGCAATGACGAAAAAGGTTATGGAGCTGGCGGCTGATTATGATGCAGACGTGGAGGCTGAAATCGGCTGTGTAGGAGGCTCAGAGGACGGCAGTGAGGACATCGCAATCAACTGCACAAAGGTTGAGGACGCCGTTCGTTTTGAGGCTGAAACAAATGTTGACGCTCTTGCAATAGCTATCGGAAATGCCCATGGAAATTACAAGAGCACCCCCAAGCTTCGTTTTGACATTCTTGAAGAGGTTGAAAAAAATACGGATTTACCGCTTGTGCTCCACGGCGGAACGGGAATAACACCTGATGATTTTGTCCGCTGCTCACATACAGGTATAAAGAAAATAAATATTGCCACGGCAACCTTTGACAGTGTTGAAAATAATGTAAATAAATGCTATAATGACGGCAGTATAAAGGGCTATTATGATTTGCAGGCGGCAGAGGTAGAGGGTGCTTATCAGAATGTTAAAAAGCATATTCTTATTTTCGGAACCGACAACAAAGCATAATTTTTGATAATAAATTTCAGCCTATCGGTTTACCGACGCTGACAAAATAAAGGGGTATAATTATGAAGTATATTGAATTTGATATGTCAAAGCCGCTTGATTTTATTCCAATCGGAAGAATTGCCATTGACTTTAATCCCACGGATATGTATATGCCGTTGAGCGAATCGTCTAATTTCAATAAATATGTGGGCGGCTCTCCTGCAAATATTGCCGTTGGTCTTGCAAGGCTTGGCTGTAAGGTTGGCTTTTGCGGCTGTGTCAGCAATGACCGGTTTGGCGATTTTGTAGTAAATTATTTTGACAAAGAGGGAATTGATACAAGCCATGTTACAAGAGCGAAAAACGGCGAATGTATCGGTCTGACCTTTACTGAAATTCTTTCAAAGGAAAAGTCATCTATCTTGATGTACCGTGACAATGTTGCAGATTTCTGTATGGCTCCAGAGGATATCGACGAGGATTATATTGCATCTGCAAAGGCTATTGTTATCAGCGGTACAGCCCTTGCAAAATCACCATCAAGAGAGGCTTGCCTTAAGGCAATGATGCTTGCAAAGAAAAACAATGTAAGAATTATTTTTGATATTGATTACCGTGAATATACTTGGAAATCAAAGGACGAAATCGCCGTTTATTACAGCCTTGTTGCTCAAAATGCAGATATCATTATGGGTTCAAGAGAAGAATTTGATTTGACAGAAGGTATCGTGGGCGTTAAATCGTCTGACAGGGAATCTGCTGAATATTGGCAGTCCTTCGGTGCAACAATCTGCGTTATTAAGCACGGTAAGGAGGGCTCCACCGCTTATACAAATGACGGTAAGTTCTATTCAATCAAGCCCTTCCCTGCAGTTAAGCTCAAGGGCTTCGGCGGCGGTGACGGCTACGGCTCATCATTCCTTTACAGTCTGCTTCAGGGTAAGGAGATTATTGAGTGTCTTGAATTCGGCTCAGCCTCTGCGTCAATTCTTATTTCCGCTCATTCCTGCTCCGACGCAATGCCGACAGCAAAGCAGGTTGAGGAATTTATCAAAAAGAGCAAAGAGCAGTACGGCGAAATGGTTGCAAGAGTATAGTTTGACTGAAAAGCAAAAGCAGTTTATCGTTATAACGGTAAACTGCTTTTTACATATTGTCTTTTAAATTTGTTGATGTTTTGCTTGGTTTGTGATATTATTTCTATATAGTTTATGTAATAGGATGCTGATGTTATGAAAAACTCGGAAAATAGCGTAAAAATAAGTAACAGAAAAAAGAACAGTCAAATATTAGATATGCTTTTTGTTGCTGCTTTTGCGTTTGCTTTGCTTTTGATATTTTCATTTTCGACTTCTCCGATATACAACAATTTCGGTTATGATTCTCTTGAATATAAGCTGGCAGGCTCGGCAATTCTCGACGGGCTTGTAATGTTTAGGGATATTTTTCATCAAAAGGGTGCATTGTTTTTATTTGTTGAGGCAGTAGGCGAAGCCCTTTGCAGACTGTTTAATAATGAAAATACGGGAACCCTTGTAATCCAGTGGTTTAATATGTCGGCATCATTATTCCTTGTGCTTAACATATCTAAAAAATATGTAAAGCAAGCAGGAGATATAGTGTTTTCAAAAGCTGCATTTTTTCCATATTTAATTACCTTTGCTGTGAGTGCCTTTTGGTTTGCCACATTGGCATATGGAAATCAGGTTGAGGAATACTCTGTTTTGTATCAAATTATAGCGGTTTATATAACTGTCACATACTGTTTAAGGCTTAACAAGGGAGAAAGTAAATTCAGCCCGATAAACGGTTTTATTTTAGGCATTTGCCTTGCTGTAACCTTTTGGTTTAAGCCTACAACAACAGTTGTAATATGCGGTTGCATACTTTTTGCGGGAATTGAACTTTTGGTAAGAAAAGAATTTTCGTGCATATTCAAAAACATAGGCACAGGTATTTTAGGCATTGCAATTATTACCATTCCTATTTTTATCTATTATTGGAAAAATAATGCTCTTTCGGATATGCTCGAGCAATGCTTTTTATTTAATTATCAGTATGTGGGCTCTAATAAAGAAATTGTTGATACCTTTCAAGAGAAGGTGCTGTATTTAGTAACAGTAATTCTTTTCCCGATAGCAACATTTGTAATATCGTGTATTAACAGGTTCAAGCCCATATCACTTTTGTCGCTTTGTATGTCTTGTGTAAATGCGGTTTTGTTTTATATAACAAGTGTTTCATATATGTTTTATGCACAGGTACAGGTCGTATGTATTCTTGTTTTGATGTTGAGCCTTTTAAGCACAGGAAAGATAAATAAATCACTTATATGTATTGCTTTAATTTTAGTAACAGCTATGTCTGTTATGTTTTGCGGTGCAGATAAGTATATGAAAATGAATACCTCGCTTAAAGCATTTACGGAAATTCAGCAGAATGCAGAAAGATTTAATGATTTCTATCCTGAGGCTGAAAAGTATTTAGATGACGGCGACAATAAAAATATGCTGGTTTTAACTGACTGGTATGAAGAAAACAGATATATTTATTATCATATGAGAGAATATCCCTATTCAAAATTATTTGCGGTAGATTTTTTTGAAAAAATGGATGCTGAAAAATATATTGAAGATTTTAATTCCGGTCTTAAATCTGACCCACCTAAATTTATTGTTATTTCAAAGGAATTCGGACCGGACTGTGAAAGCTACTGCGATAGCTATGACAATGTTTTGAAGATGTTAGACACGAAATACACCAAGGTTTGCTATGATGATAATTATACCATGTATGAATTAAATCAAAATTAAATAGACCTTTGTTGATTAACTGTTGACTTTTTTGTAAAATTGTGGTATAATACAAATTGTTCGAGGGAGTAGTTCCACGCAGACTTACATAGCGTGAGCTAAATCAACAACTTGCCTATAGGCTGGTTTAGTTTTTAAGAATGAGACTCGTACATAGTGAAATACTATGTACGGGTTTTTGTTTTTATATAATACATTTAAAAGGAGTATTGCTATGAAAGAATACTTACAGGATTTTTCAACAGTTATGGAAAATCTGAAAACGTCTGACAGCGGTCTGACCTCTGCCGAAGCATCAAAACGGCTTGAGAAAAACGGTAAAAACAAGCTTGCCGAGGGTAAGAAGGAATCTCTTATCCATAGATTTTTAAAGCAGCTGGCAGACCCGATGATTATTATTCTTATTGTTGCGGCAGTGATTTCTGCTGTTACGGCGGCAATCGGCGGTGACGGCGAGGGCTATGCAGACGTAATAATCATTATGGTTGTTGTTTTGATTAACGCAGTTTTAGGCGTTTATCAGGAAAGCAAGGCGGAAAAGGCCATTGAAGCCCTGCAGGAAATAGCCGCCGCAACCTCAAAGGTTATCCGTGACGGAAAGCTTACCGATATTAAATCGGAGGACTTGGTTACAGGCGATGTTGTAGTTCTTGAAGCAGGCGACAGCGTTCCGGCAGATTGCCGTATAATTTCCTGTGCCTCAATGAAGATTGAAGAAGCGGCTTTGACAGGTGAATCTGTTCCTGTTAACAAAACAGTAGATGTTATTGATACCTTGGGCAGTGATGATGTTCCTCTTGGCGACAGAAAGAATATGTGCTATATGGGCTCAAATGTAGTTTACGGCCACGGCAAAGCAGTAGTTGTTGCCACAGGTATGGATACTGAAATGGGCAAGATTGCCGACGCTCTTGAAACTGCCGAGGAGGGACAGACTCCGCTTCAAATTAAGCTTGCTCAGCTTTCAAAAATTCTTTCAATAATTGTACTTGGTATTTGCGTATTTATTTTTGGATTTGATATTATCCGCAGTCTTGTTGTTGGTGAAAGCATTACCTTTGCTTCAACACTTGACACCTTCATGGTAGCCGTTTCCCTTGCAGTAGCCGCAATTCCCGAGGGACTTGCCGCAGTAGTAACAATCGTTCTTTCAATCGGTGTTACTAAAATGAGTAAACGAAATGCAGTTATCCGTCAGCTTACCGCAGTTGAGACCTTGGGTTGTACTCAAATAATTTGCTCCGATAAGACAGGTACGCTTACTCAAAACAAGATGACTGTTGTTGAATACAGAGGCGACGACGAAAAGCTTCTTGCATCCGCAATGGCGCTTTGCTGTGATGCAGAGCTTCAGGAGGATAAAACAGTTAAGGGCGAGCCTACAGAGGCGGCACTTGTTGCATATGCAGATAAGCTTGGTATGCCGAAATACGATTTGGAAAAATCCTTCCCGAGAGTAATGGAGGCACCTTTTGACTCGTCAAGAAAGATGATGTCAACCGTTCACAGCTCCGACCATGGCTTTATTCAGTATACAAAGGGCGCACCTGACGTAGTTTTGTCACGCTGTACCGCTTATTACGAAAACGGCAAGACTGTTCCTATGACAGAGGAAAAGCGTAGGGAAATTGAAGCCTCAAACAAGGAAATGGCAGACAAGGCACTTCGTGTTCTCTGCTGTGCTATGAGAACATACAAGGATAAGCCTGAATCGGAAGAAGCAGAGGCTCTTGAAAAGGATTTGTGCTACATCGGCTTAACCGGTATGATTGACCCTGTAAGACCTGAGGTTGTTGACGCAATCAAGGAATGTCGTGAGGCAGGTATCAGACCTATTATGATTACAGGCGACCATAAGGATACAGCCGTTGCCATTGCAAAGGAGCTTGGAATTATTGAAGATGCAAGCGGTGCAATCACAGGCTCAGAGCTTAACAAGCTTTCAGACGAGGAGCTTGACAGAGATATTGAAAAGTATTCGGTTTATGCCCGTGTTCAGCCTGAGCATAAGGTAAGAATTGTTAAGGCTTGGAAGGCAAAGGGTATGATTACCGCAATGACAGGTGACGGTGTAAACGATGCTCCGTCAATTAAGAATGCCGATATCGGTGTCGGTATGGGTATTACAGGTACTGATGTAACAAAGAATGTTGCGGATATGGTGCTTGCCGACGATAACTTTGCAACTATCGTTTCAGCCGTTGAAGAGGGCAGAAGAATTTATGATAACATCAGAAATTCTATCCAGTTCCTGCTTTCCTCAAATCTTTCCGAGGTCGTTTCAATCTTCATTGCAACCCTTATGGGCTTTACACTTTTCGAGCCTGTTCATCTGCTGTGGATAAATCTTATCACAGACTGCTTCCCTGCACTTGCATTAGGTCTTGAAAAGGGCGAAAAGGATATTATGAAGCGTCAGCCGAGAAATTCCAAGGACGGAATTTTCGCAGGCGGTATGGGCTTTGATGTAGTTTATCAGGGAATTATGGTAACTGCACTGACATTGATTGCATATTTCTTCGGCACAAATCAGCTGGGTGTTCAGCTTGCTCACGGCACAGCTGATGAAATTCACTTAAACGGTATGACAATGGCGTTCCTAACTCTTGCTATGAGTGAAATTTTCCATTCCTTTAATATGCGTTCACGCCGTCAGTCAATCGTTAATATGGGTTCGGTAAACTGGTATCTTGTTGGCGCAATGGTATTAAGCCTGTTCCTGTCAACAATTGTTATTTATGTTCCGTTCCTTGCTAAGGCATTTGATTTTGCACACATCAGCCTTACAGAATACTTTATTTCTCTCGGCCTTGCCTTCTGCGTAATTCCTATCGTAGAAATCGTAAAAGCAATTCAAAGAGCAGTAAAGAAATAAAACAGAATTAAAAAATGCCTCAGGCCGTAAATTTTATGGTTTGAGGCTTTTTCTTTGAGAAAAGCAAAAAATATGATATAATTTCAAAAAGGGTATTGACTCTCCTTTAAGGGTATACTTTAAGCTTATGTTATGGAGATGAGGCTATGTTAAAAATCGGTGAGTTTTCAAAGCTTTCAATGCTGACAGTGAAGGCGTTGCGCTTTTATGAAAAGGAAGGTCTGCTTGTGCCGGCAAAAGTTGACCGTTTCACAGGCTATCGCTTTTATGAAACAAGTCAGCTTGAAGCTGCGGCGGTAATCAAGGCTCTGCGCCAGCTTGATTTTTCTGTTGAGGAAATAAAAACACATTTAAACGGTACACCGTTAAAGGAAATCCTATCATCAAAGGAGCAGGAGCTTTTGAAGGAGCAAACCGATATTTCAACAAAGCTCTCCATAATAAAATATTTATCGGAGGAAAAGGAAATGAAGTATCAGGCAGTAGTTAAGGAAATACCCGAAACAATAGTTTACAGCGAGGAAAGATTGCTTAAGGATTACAGCGAGGTGACAGATCTGGTGTTAAGCTCTGCAGAAGAATGCAGAAGGCTTAATCCGAATATTGAATGTGCAAATCCGGACTATTGCTTTTGCGAGTATCTTGACGGCGAGTATAAGGAAAAGGAAATTAAAGCAAGATATTCTCAGGCGGTTACAAAAGCAGGTGTGGAGAATGATAGAATTAAATTCCGTACTTTGCCGAAAACAAAGGCAATCTGCATTTACCACAAGGGCTCATATGAGCTTCTCGGAGAGGCATATGCTTTCATAATGAAGTATGCGACGGAAAACGGCTACAAAATCTCCGGCTTTCCGAGAGAATGCTATATCGACGGAATGTGGAACAAGGAAAATGTTGAGGACTGGCTCACGGAAATTCAATTACCTATTGAGTAAAAATTTAAGCTCTGCAGAATTTTCTGCAGAGCTTTTGTCAATGTGTAAGGCGTTTTTTGCAGTAGGATACTTTACCGCAATGGGGACATTTCAGTTGCCTTTTTGTTATTGTGTGGGGGCCTGCAATATATGCTCCAAGGGTTGGCACAAACCTTTCACCGCATTTGGGACATTCATATGTTCCGCTTTCAACATCAAGAACGCAGGCAACTGCAATACCTCCTGCAATAACAACAAAAGCAATTATCATTAAGATAACACGAAGCTGTGTCTGCATTTCAATCAGTCCCGAAGCAAGTATTAATGTTATGCCAGAAATAATTGTCAGCGCACATACAACGGCAGACAGAATTATTTTCTTTTTGCTTTCTTCCTTTTCTTTTACAAGGCTCATAATATTCTTTTCCGCTCTTTCTCTGTAATCGTTGTCTGAAATAATTTCACCTGAAAGCAATTCATTAATGCTTATATCAAGTGCATCACACAGCGGAAGCATTAAAGAAACATCAGGCATTCCCTTTCCTGTTTCCCATTTGCTGACAGTTCTGTCGCTGATTCCTAAAATATCTGCAAGCTGACGCTGTGTATATGATTTTTTCTTTCGCATTTCCGAAATAAATTTTCCGGTTTTGATTTGATCCATTGCAAATCTCTCCTTTCTGTCATAAGTGTACCTTGATTTTTGCAAAAAGTAAACAAACTAACCGTAGAATTGATTAAATTACAGCCCTGCTTAAAGTATACATTGATTATTTTCGCAGTAATGCTATAATATTTTCAGGTGATTTTATGGAAAATATAAAGCTAAGCGGAGCAAAAAATGTCCGTGATTTCGGAAATATTGTCAATAAAGACGGAAAAAAGATAAAGCCTCATTGCTTTATCAGAGGCAACGCCCTATGCGATTTAACCGACAGGGACGCAAAAAAGCTTGTAGATGAATACAATCTCGCAACCGTTATTGATTTAAGAACGAAAACCGAGGCAGAGGAAAAGCCCGACAGGAAAATTGAAGGCGTTGAATATATCCACATTCCCGTGATAAGCGAAAGCACAGTGGGAATTTCCCATGAGGAAGAGATTGACAAAAAGGAAATGCTCAATCATATTCCCGATTTGTGCCGGCTTTACCGTGATATTGTTACAGACGATTATTCCGTTTCTCAGTTGAAAAAGGTGTTTGAGGTCATAGCAGACACCAACCGTGAAAAAGCTGTGCTTTGGCATTGCACCGAGGGCAAGGACAGATGCGGAATAACCTCTGCGCTGTTTTTATCTCTTATGAATGTGGATGCAAAAACTATTTGTGAAGATTATATGATGACAAATAATGCCTCGTCAAAAAATGCAAAAAAATATTATTTTCTTGTTTTGCTGATGACAAAAAGCAAAGAAAAAGCAAACGGATTAAAGGGTGTTTTCAGAGCGGAAGAAGAATATCTCGACTCCGCCTTTTCGGCAATTAATGAAAGCTACGGCAGTGTTGACAGCTTTATCAGAGACGGTCTCGGAATTTCCGATGACATAAAGCAAAAAATGCAAAATATGTATCTTCTTTAAGAACTTCAATTTTCTTTTTATTTATTTGTAAAAAATACTAAAAACACTTGACCTTAAAGTTACTTTATACTTTAAAATGCGTTTGAGGTGATAAGCTATGAAAATAAATGAGCTTGAAAAAATGCTTGGATTGAGCAAGGCAAATATTCGCTTTTACGAAAGCGAAGGCTTGATTACGCCCAAACGAACCGAAAACGGCTACAGAGATTACAGCGCCGATGACGTAAAATTATTAAAGAAGATTATTGTTTACAGAAAGTTGGGAATTTCAATTTCCGAAATCAAGGCTGTATTGAATCGTGAAAAGGCGCTTAACGAGGCAGTCGTTTCTTCCATTAATAATATGAAAAGAAATATTGAAAGCCAAAATGTTGCCATAGAAATTTGCGAAGAAATCAGAGATAAAAATGTAGCAGACTGCGATTTCGATACGGATTATTTTTGGGAAGAAATTAACAGCCGTGAAGAAAAGGGCGAAAGATTTGTTGAATTCGGAAATATTGATATAACCTCGTTTAAAAACACGAAGGGTATAAAAATACTTTTGTCTGTATTTGTCGCACTGTTTTTTATGGGTATCGCTTATTCATTTTTCTGTGATTCTGCTTTTATTATAAATAATAATGAGAATTATAAAGCTATTCTTCCTGAAATTGAAACTGCGGATACTATTGATACTGTAAAGGTTGATGATGAAAACGGGCTGATTTATGTGTTTTATGATGAAGCGTCCTGCATAAATACATATGATTTTGACGGAAATTTTAAATGGGCTGTTTCCGTTCCTTATTGTGATGACAGAGGAATGACCTATTTTTACCTTGAAAATAACCGAATATATATTGATAATAAGGGCGAGGTTTATATCTATAATTCCTTAAACGGCGAATATTTGGGAAAGGATTATGCAGAGGAATTAGGCTTAATTTATAAAAGAGATTTGTATGATGAGCTTCATAATACAGATTTGAAAAATACTGAGGCTGACCGTATTTCATTTGATATTTATAATGTTTACTTATTAAACGATAAAGATGAAATCAAGGATTATGTAGTTTACAAGCCTATTTCGGTAATGCTGAAAAATGATATCTTTGGATTTTTTATTGCCGTAATTGGGGGAATAGGAATTGCCGTTGTTTATTTCATAAATAAAATCAAACTGTTAAATCAGATTAAGCTAATCAGAGAAGAAATCGGAAAGGCAGCCAAAATCCAGCATCACTTTTATGTAGCTTTGCTTATTTCGTATATTATTTTCGGTATGTGTAACGTATTGCTTTCTGTTTTCGACTTAGTGAATATTTCCGTCGGTATTTTTCCGTCAGCATTCCTGCTGATGATTTCGCTTGTAATAAACGATATTACAAAAAAGAATTATAATGATTCCGAAATAAAATATGTAGGTAGTATTTTGCATTATTTGATTATTGCATTTGCTATTTTGCTTATATCTGTAATAATTTTTCTTTAAAATTTCTGATTTTTTCAAAAAAGTACTTGACCTTCAAGTAACTTTATAGTGTACATTGCACTTGAAAGGAGGAACAATCACTCTTTTTGAGTGCAATTTTTATTAATTTTAAGGAGTACATTTATGAAAAGGAAAATCAGTATAATTTTATCCATTGTTGCATTGTTATCGTTATTAACAATGAGCACATCTGTTTTTGCAGAAAACAATTGTCAACCTGTTACGCAGAGCATTTCCGCCGGGGTATTTGCAAAGCCTGCTCATTTTTTTCATATAAAGAAGATTGTGTTGACGGTTAAGCCCACCTGTGTATCTCAAGGATATATAAAGACGCAATGTGTTGTGTGTAAAAAATATTTCTATGAATATATAAGACCTAATAATAATCACAAGGTGGTTATTGACCCTGCGGTACCTGCCACCTGCTCTCAGACAGGCTTGACAGAGGGAAGCCATTGTTCTGTCTGCGGAAAAATAATTGCAAAGCAGCAGGAAACAGAGTTGCTCGACTGTAATATTGTTGAAGAAACAGTCCCTGCAACACCCGACCAAGACGGCTATTACAGAGAATACTGTACGAACTGCGATTATGAGTATAAAGAAATAATATCAAAGCCTAAAGAAATAAAGCTTTCACTTGATATGAAAAGCTATAAAACGGAGTTCGCCTACACCGGTAAGGCAATTAATCCTTATGTAAAGGTGCTTGATTCAAAAGGAAAAGAAATAAAGCAGACGGAATATCAGGTGAAAATGAGCAATAATATAAATGTTGGCACGGCAACAGTAACGATTAATTTTGACAGTGACCGTTATGACGGTGTAATGACGGAGTATTTTACCATTGCAGAGTCGGAGGAAACGCCTCCTAATCCCATCCTTCAATCTACATCAATTATAAAACTGCAGTCAGGCTTTAGTAAAAATTCTATTGAAATTTATCATACATGCTCGGAGAACGCAACTGCATATGATGTTCAGTATTCAACAAGCAGTAGTTTTTCAAATGCAAAAACCGTAAGGGTAAAGTCAGCTGATAACGGTAGCTTTTGCAAGGCAACTGTAACTGCCGCAGTACCAAAGGTAACAGCAAAAACCCAAAAGCAGTATTATGTCAGAATCAGAGCAGTTGACACGGATAATAATTTAGTAACCGGTTGGAGCCAAGCAAAGACAATAAAAATATACGTTCAGGGCTAATCCTCAATAATAAAAAAGCACCCTTTATCTAAAAGACAAAGGGTGCTTTTGGCGTCCCCGGCGAGATTCGAACTCACGGCCTTCCGCTTAGGAGGCGGACGCTCTATCCTACTGAGCTACGGAGACTTATATTAAAAAAGACACCGCAGGGGTGTCTCTTTTTTGGTGACCCGGACGGGAATTGAACCCGTGTTACCGCCGTGAAAGGGCGGTGTCTTAACCTCTTGACCACCGGGCCGTTGGTGGCTTTAACTGGATTCGAACCAGTGACACTGCGGGTATGAACCGCATGCTCTAGCCAACTGAGCTATAAAGCCATATATTACGCACAAGTTATTGGTTCGCTCAAGTGCAAGCAAAATTATATATTATTTATTATTTTTTGTCAATACTTTTTTTATTGATTTTTATTTTTTAAATTGCTTGTTGTTAAAAAAGCGTAAAAATCAGCACAAATGTTTGACTTGCCTTTAATATAGTGTTACTATATATTTTAATAAAATACATATGGCTTTACGTCAGTTCAATCAACTGTTTTAATCTGAAAGGTTAAGTGAAATATATGGAAAAAATCAGCGAAAAGCAGAAACAGATTTTTGACTTTATTAAAGAAAGAATTGCAAGCTACGGAACGGCTCCGTCGGTTAGGGAAATCGGTGCGGCTGTTGGTTTAAAGTCCACCTCGTCTGTGCAGTATAATCTGAACGCTCTTGAGGATGCAGGGTATATTAAAAGAGATGCAAACCTTAAGCGAACCATCAGAATAGCAGGCTCTGCCGAAAGCGTAAGCCATATTCCGCTTATCGGTACTGTTACGGCAGGTGTTCCTATTTTGGCAACTCAGCAGATAGAGGACTATATTGCCCTGTCCGGCGTTTCGGGAAATAATCTTTTTGCGCTTCACATAAAGGGAGACTCTATGATTAATGCAGGCATATACGACGGCGATATCGTGATAGTTGAGCAATGCCCTGTTGCCGATAACGGTGAAATTGTTGTTGCCCTTATTGACGAGGAGGCAACAGTTAAAAGATTTTATAAGGAAAAGGGACATTTCAGATTACAGCCGGAAAATGATAAATATGAGCCGATTATTGTGGAGGAATGTACCATTCTCGGAAGGGTTAAGACATTGATACGCAGCTATTGATATTTTGCCATTAATATGATAAATTAATAATATTCTAAATACGGTGGTGTTTTTATGAGCGAATGTAGTCACGATTGTTCAAGCTGTCAGTCAGACTGCTCTTCAAGAAAGCAGACAAAGGCTGATTTTCTCAAGCCTATGAACAAATATTCAAATATAAAGAAGGTTATCGGCATAGTCAGCGGAAAGGGCGGAGTAGGTAAAAGCTTCGTTTCCTGTATGCTTGCTGAAAAATGTGCAAGAGCAGGACTTAAGGTGGGCATACTTGATGCAGATGTAACAGGTCCCTCTGTTCCTAAATCCTTCGGAATTACAACAAGAGCAATGCAGGATGAGGAGTGTCTGCTCCCAACAGTTACAGTCGACGGTATTAAAATAATGAGTGTAAATCTTCTGCTTGAGGATGTTAATTCTCCTGTTGTGTGGAGGGGCCCTGTTATAAGCGGAGTTATTGAGCAGTTTTGGAGTGATGTTCGTTGGGGCGAGCTCGACTATCTTTTTGTTGATATGCCTCCGGGAACCGGTGATGTTGCCCTTACTGTTTTCCAAAGCCTGCCTGTTGACGGTATTGTTATCGTTTCAACACCGCAGGACCTTGTTAAAATGATAGTAAGCAAGGCATATAATATGGCGAAAATGATGAATGTTCCGGTTTTGGGACTTGTGGAAAATATGAGCTATTATGTATGCCCTCATTGTAATGAGAAGATAAATATTTTCGGTGAGTCGAAAATTGATGAAACAGCAAAGGAGCTTAATGTTCCCGTTCTTGCCAAGCTTCCTGTAAATCCCGATATAAACAGGCTTATTGATGAGGGTAAAATCAGCGAAATTGAATGCAGTGAGCTTGACGAATTTACAGATGCATTAAAGCAGTCGGTACAAGCAGAATAATACAGGGGAGAAGGATATGCCTAAAAGAAAAGATTATATTAGCTGGGATGAATATTTTATGGGTGTTGCAATGCTTGCGTCCTACAGAAGCAAAGACCCCGGAACTCAAGTGGGTGCTTGCATTGTCAATGAGGATAACAAAATTATGTCTGTGGGATATAACGGCTTTCCCAGAGGCTGCAGTGATGACGAATTCCCTTGGGAAAGAGAGGCAGACAGGGAAACCGATACAAAATATCCCTACGTCTGCCATGCAGAGCTTAATGCAATTTTGAACGCAGGCGGAAACAGTCTTAAAAATTGCAAAATTTATGTTGCACTTTTTCCATGCAATGAGTGTGCTAAAGCCATTATTCAGTCCGGTATTAAAGAGGTTATCTACAACAGCGATAAATATGCCGATACCGACCTGGTAAAAGCAAGCAAAAGAATGCTTCAGTGTGCAGGCGTTAAGCTGACAGAATTTAATTCAAACAAAAAGATTGTGATAAATTTCTCCAAAGAGGAAATATAATGCATGAAGGATATTGATATTTACGATTTTGATAAGACAATTGTGCCCTTTGACAGCGGTTCTCTTTTCTGCGGATACTGTGCCCTTCACTATCCTTGGATAATTTTACTTTTGCCTATTGTTGCGTTGGGTGCAATTTTAATGGTGCTGAGAATAATAAGCTTTACAAGCTTTAAAAAGCTTTGCTTTATATTTGTGCCGTTTATTCCTCTGGACAAGGCGGTTAAAGGCTTTTGGAACAGGCACGAGCATCAGGTGCACAAATGGTTCTATGACAGAAAAAGGCACTCTGTTGTTATTAGTGCTTCTCCCGATTTTCTCCTTGAGGAGATACATAAAAGACTTGGCTTTGAGGATTTAATCTGCACAAGGCACAACAGAAAAACAGGTGCTATTATCGGCGAAAACTGTCGTGATGAGGAAAAGGTAAGGCGCCTTTATGAGCTTTATGATAAGGACAGCATACACGTTGTTGATGTTTATTCCGACTCCCTCAAGCACGATAAGCCTATTTTCTCCCTTGCAGAGCATTGCTATCATATTGTAAAAGGTGAAAGGGTGCCTTTTGAATTCAAAAAGGTTTATGCCTAATTAGTATTTATCGAACCGAATTGAGCCTCCCCTTTATTTCATTAAAAGGGGAGCCTTACAAGCTCTATTATAATGGCGTTTATGTGTGAAACGACCGTAGGGGCGACCATTGGTCGCCTGCTTATAACGGGCTTGACTGCAAGCCCCTACGGTTGATTTGTAATAACTGTGTTGTTTGTTTTTGTAGGGGAGGGGTTCCATCCCCTCCCGAAAAATTTAATTTTCGGGCAGGCACAGAGACCTGCCCCTACGAATGTTTGATATAATAACACATTGAAAAATTGCGGGATGTCGAGGACGCCATCCCCTACAAAATATCAAGAACGCTCCTGTAATAATGTAGGGGTCGGCGTCCCTGACGACCCGTAATATTCGCTTCAAAAACACCTCGATAAATACTAATTTATAAAACTGTTTATTGTTGGGAAAAGGTGTTAATTATTAAATTGTCTACCTTCCCGTTTTGCGTGCAGGCTCAGCCTGCCAAACCCTAATTTTTTAAACAGAGGAATAGTGAATATATGAAATATTTTATCAGAGTTATTGTTGTTCTGCTTATTGCATCGGGAATAGTGTTTGGCTATTCCTATCATTACAGACAGCAGAAAATTGCAGATAATATTGTTTTGACAACTGCTGATATGAATGCAAAAAAAGAAAAAACAACGACTGCCGAAAGAAAGCTTATTGCTCAAAATAAAGAAGGCAACTATCAGCTTTATACAGACGGAGCAGATGTTGTTCTCGTTCACGACGGTGTAGAAAAGGTTTTTCAAAACTGGGCGGCAGATGCTAAGCAGGAAACGCCACAGCTGTTTTATAAGGACTATGACGGCGACGGTGAAAATGAACTGCTTATTAAGATAATAAACGGCGTTGTAAATACTAACGGTAAGAATATTTCCGTTTATAATCTGTATCTTGTTAAGCCTGTGGAAAAAAACGGAAAAAGCGATTTCAGTATAATTTCTGCAACGAAGGATACCTGGAAGGTTCCCTTTGAGGAAGCAATTAAAACCGAAATGACACAGCTTAAATCCTGTGACAAATTTATACAGTTTGTTATGGATGATTCCGATGTGTCCTTTGTTTATGATAAGGAAACGGGTATTACACGTAATAAGTATTACGGCTTTGCAAGAGCACTCAGAAAAAGTGACGGAACATACGAAAAGCTTGAACGCTGGAATAAGGGAAACGGTCTTTATAAGGTTGACAGCAAAGGTAATATTACGCTTGATATTCAGCTTTTTGCGTATTATAAAGGTGTTGAAAGCCCTCAGTATGTAGGTGATATTCATTCAAAAATTGCAATTATGAACGGCAAATTTAATATTGTGCCGAATACAATAGAATTTGTTGTAAATAATGAATATAAGATAATGCCTCCTACCCGTGCATCAGGTGAAAAATGGAAAATGACTATCATTAACAGTGCTCAGCCCACCATACGTACAGATGATGATATGGTGATTGACTGGGTTGAAGCAAGCTTTGACTTGAATTCCGACCTTGATGAAGAAACCATATCCTTTGCAAATTACAGTTCTCAAATTAAGTGTATTGATAAAATCGAAATTACCCCAAGCTCCATTACGATGACTGCCAAAGAAGGCTACACCTTCTCCGAGCTTATGCTGAAAAATGCACAGTATTGTGTAAAAATTCATCCCGGAACAGACTATGAGTATAATATTGAATATACAGGAGAAATTAAAACTGTAAAGGAAAGAAGCGTTCTTAAAATCGATTTTGAAAGAGCGTTTGACAAAGGTGAGCTAATGGGTATGACTGTAAAATTTGGAGCTTAATATAGACGGTATGGAAACAAATAGTCTAAATACTTTGTTATTTCTGTAACAATTATTAAATTTAGATTAACATTTTTGAACAGAAGTTGCTAATTTGTCCTTTATATGTTAGACTTTAAAATCGAAAGGTGATTTATTTGAGAGATGTTGTTATTACTGCAGATTCAACCTGCGACCTTCCGATTGAGATAATTGAAAAGTATAATATAATAATCACACCGCTGACTATCCTTTTGGGTGATGAGTCTTACAAAGACGGTGTTGATGTTTTCCCCGATGATATTTATAAGTATGTTAAGGATACGGGAGTGTTGCCGAAAACGGCGGCAGTTCCTCCCTCTGCCTACTATGAGCTTTTTGAGGAAATGACAAAATCGGGAAAGGCTGTTGTCCACATAGGGCTGTCCTCTGCAATTTCTTCCAGCTATCAGAATGCTTGTATTGCCGCTTCGGAATTTGACGATGTTTACTGCATTGATTCAAAAAGTCTTTGTACGGCAATGGGACTTCTTGTTTTAAAGGCCTGTGATTTCAGAGAAAAGGGCTATGACGCAAAAAAAATTGCAAACAGGGTAAATTCTCTTGTACCTAAGGTCAGCACCACCTTTGTGCTTGACAATCTGGAGTATCTTCATAAGGGCGGCAGATGCTCGGGCGTTGCCAAGTTCAGCGCAAATGTTTTGGGAATTAAGCCAAGTATTGCAGTTGACCCAAAGGAAGGAACACTTGACGTCGCCAAAAAGTACAGAGGAAAAATTGATGCGGTTTATAAGCAGTATATTAATGACTGCCTGCGTGATGTCGGAAAGATTGATGCTTCCCGTATTGTTATAGCAAACAGCGGAGATGTAAGCCCCGATATAATCAGCTTTGCTAAGGGCGTTATTGAGGGTAAAGCAGATTTTAAAGAGGTTATTACTGCAAAAGCAGGATGTACAATTTCCTCCCATTGCGGACCGAAAACTCTTGCAATTTTCTATATCAAAAAATAATCAGCAGGCTCCTGAAAGGGAGCTTTGCTTTTACAATAAATGTAAACCGTTACCGAAAATCAGTTTACAATAAGGAGATAAAATGGCACTTAAAAATGATATACTTTACGAATTGCTGACTGCAAAGAATTACATAAGTGGAGAAGAGCTGGCAAATAAATTCTCTAAAAGCCGTGCTGCTGTTTGGAAGGCTGTAAAAGCATTAAAAGCAGAGGGCTATGACATTGATGCAGTCACAAATAAGGGCTACAGGCTGACGGATAATAATGACCTTATTTCCGCCGAAAGCATTAAATCAAAGCTGTCCTATGACATTGACGTAATTTATTATCCTACAGTTGATTCCACAAATAATCAATGCAAGCGTTTTCTTGCCGACGGCAAGCAGGGAATGTTTCTTGTAACCGCCGACGAGCAGACCGCAGGCCGAGGACGTCAGGGGAAAAGCTTTTATTCTCCTGCAATGACAGGCGTTTATTTCAGCCTTGTTATCAGACCTGAAACCTCCCTGCAAAATGCCGTAACAGCCACTACGGCGGCGTCTGTTGCAGTGTGCAAAGCAATAGAAACTCTGACACCCTTAAAGCCGAAAATCAAATGGGTAAATGACGTTTATTTAAACGGGAAAAAGATTTGCGGAATTTTAACCGAAGCCGTGACAAATTTTGAGGAGGGAATAGTTGAAAGCGTTATTATCGGTATAGGAATAAACGTTAAAACTATTGATTTTCCGTCAGATATTAATGAGGCAGGCAGTCTGAATTATAAAATCAGCAGAAGTGCCTTAATTGCCGAAATTACAAATAATCTTGTCCGAATTGCACAGGGGGATTACAAGGTGTTTATTGATTATTACCGCAGCCATTCCCTTGTTATAGGAGAACGTATCAATTTTATTGAAAAGGGAAAAATCACTCCTGCAACGGCAGTTGAGATAGACGAAACAGGTGGACTTGAGGTGGAGCTTGATTCGGGAGAAAGAAAAATTCTCAGAAGCGGAGAAATCAGCATCAGAAAAATATAAAATTTAAAACGGACTGTATTAATCAAAGGATTTACAGTCCGCTTTGCTTTGTGTCATTATTTTACTTTAGCAATTTTTTTGATTGCATTAAAAGTTTCCTCGCTGATAACGTGCTCGATTCTGCAGGCATCCTGAACAGCCGTTTCAGAGTCAACACCAAGCTTGATAAGTAAATCGGAAATAGTAGTGTGGCGCTCATAAATGTTTTCGGCTATCTTCAGTCCTTTGTCAAGCAGATGAATATATCCCGATGCATCTACATCGATATATCCGTTTTCACGGAGATTTTTCATTGCTACGCTGACACTGGGCTTTGAAAAATCAAGCTCGTTTGCAATATCAATGGAGCGAACTGCCCCCTTTTTATTCTTTATCATCAGTATGGTTTCAAGATAGTTTTCAGCCGATTCCTGTATTTTCATTAGTATTTCTTCTTTCTTTAATTATTCTTCAATGATAGCCTCAACATTGTAATACTTGTAATGAAAGCCACCCATTATTTCAGTAACCTTAATTTTTCCGCCCAAATCTTCCATAAGGTCATAATAATAAAAAAATTCCCCTAAATTTGTAACGTCAGCACTGACATCTTCACCATCGGAATTGCGAAAGTATGCAATCTGATACGGATTCCCTCTCGTGCATTCACAGTCATAGGCAACGGTTTCGTATGAATATGCCGTTGATTTGTCTGCGGTAACCTTATTAAGAAAATCATATGTTGAAACATTAAGACATAATGAAACGATTATTGTAAATATCACAACAGCAATATCTGATTTTTCGGAAAATCTAAACTTAAAAACAGTAGCCATTGTAAGTATTACTAATACAATGTTTGATAAGCAGTAGATAGCGTTGATTTTACCGCCTATAATAAATCCGTAAGCAAAATTGAAGGCAATATCTACTGCAATGCTAACGAGGAAGCCGATTATCCAATTTTTTCTTAATTTCATAGTATCTTCTACATAAATTCGGGTTTATCGGGATGTATTTGTAGCAAATTTATGGCTCCCTTGTGTAAAGGGAGCTGTCTGC
>JBJFHZ010000018.1:0-4229 GCA_051894075.1 Eubacterium sp. | reverse complement strand
CGTGCTTAAAATGGGCGTTTTGTATGAAGCATTGCGCGTCTCTGACTCTGTTTGTAAGGGTTCGAATCCTTTCACCGCTGCCACATAAAAAGGCTGGAATCCCGACGGACTCCAGCCCTATTTTTATGTCTGTTTATGCGAGTGATTGATGCTTTTTGAACTCGTTGTATTGTTGCAAGCGTTGGCGATTTGTTTCGAATACCTCGTCAACCATATGGGTATATATCTTTGCTGTTACCTGTATGTCACTGTGTCCCATAAGCTCCTTTGCCACATTGATTGGAACTCCTGCCGCTTGGCAGTCGGTACAGAATGTGTGCCTTAACAGATACGGTTCAAGGTCCGGAGCAAGCACATGCTTTACGATTTGGTTTCTGTAAACCTCTGCTCCGTGAGTTATCTCTACCTCTCGCAGAAAGTTTCTCCAGGATTGGTAGAAGGAATTTCCGTCCATTTCGCAGTGGTTGTTGTATTTTACGAATACATATTCGTCATTGTAGCCCTTGAGCTTTAACTTTTTAAGCATCGTTGACAGTTCGGTAGGTATGGGAATTTTTCGACCGGTGCCTGCCTTTGTTTTTGATTTGCCAACTGTTAGTATGTTGTTTTCAAAATCAATCCAGTCCCAAGTCATTCGCCTAACCTCTATCGGTCGCAAGCCGCACCATAGCATTGTCAGTACCATAGGTCCTGCATAGTGTGTTTGAGCCGTTTCTATGAACCACTCTCGCTCCTCATCGGTTATAGGTCGCCTTTTGCCCTCGGTGTAGGTTGGTCTGACAATGTCCTCTGCAAAGTTTCGTTTTATCAGTTCTTCCTTTACAGCCTTTTTCAGTATTCGCCTTAGTGTCATTCGTATTTTGTCAATCATCGTTTTACTCCAACCGGAGTATTCATTTAAGAATGATTGACAGTGCTCTTCCGTTAGATCGCATAGCCGTATGTCACCGATTTTAGGAATGATGTGCTTGAACACAACATGACGGTAATTGTCCTTATTAACTTTTGAGCAGTTTGCTTCCTTGATTACAAGGTTGTACCACTTTTCGGCATAGTTGGCTAATTTCATTTCCGAATAACTGCCGAGGATTTTCTCTTGCTCTTGGGATTGAGTCCATTCCTGAATCAGCCTGTTCATAACCTTTCGGCAATCTGTGGCAGATTTTTTTGACCTTGCCGTCAGCACCTTTTTGTTTCCGTTTGCATCGGTCACTCGTTTTGATATTCGATAGTAAAGCAGTTTACCGTCTTTACCATATACCTCGTACATATATTTACCTCCTTGTTTTTTGTAACACAACAATATCATTTTGCTTTGCAAATATCTATCACCAAACCTAACAAGATAATCTGCAAATGTTTGGCAGATATTTTACAAATTGTATGTTGCGTTAGCCGTTATACATTTGATTGAGAAAATCCTGAATGAAATACAAGTTGCTCTTGCCTGTTGATGCAGGAGTAACCTTTTTGCATATTTCACCGATTGTGTCATAGCACAAGCCTGTGATCTCGCATAGCTCTCGCTTATTGAACATAAACTGATTTCTCACTTTGCAAATATATGTCGCCATTTCCTGTATTTCTTTTTTAGTTTTGCTCAAATATTTTCTCCTTTCTGCCCAGTCGGCATTTCAACCGACCGGGACTTTTTAGTTTTAGTTACATTGTTAATTCAAATCCTTGTTCTTCTTCGTAATCGCTCTCATAATCAGTATAGTAATCATTGTCATAACTTACTGCCTTTCTAATCATCATAGCACCAAGCTCAAACAAGGCTTCAAGATTTTGTGATGCAGTTTGTGATTTAGATTCATCAACCTCCTTTTTGTCATTATGGGAAATACCGTCTTTTTGACCTCTTGCTTGTTTTTTGTCAAGTATCATCTGCATTTGTTTCTTGTCTATGGCTTGAGAATTGAGGCTTTTCATTTTCTTCTCTGCACTTAACGAAAGCATATTTGCAAGCAGTCTTGTTAAATCATTAACGATATTTGTTACATTACTGCTTTGCTCTGTGGTATCGTTAATCTCCATTTCATCTATTGCTTTGATGATTGCATTTTTTACGGAACGAAACTCCTTGTTATTAATAATGTAAACATAATTATTCTTGCTGTCGTAATATGTTGATAGCTTTTTGTTGTTTATGTCGTTCCAAGAATGATAGAGAAAATACAGGTCTTCGTTGTCAAGCAGTAGGAACCATTGTATTTGGTCAACCATTCTCTTGATTTTATTTGGCAGATATCCGTAAACCTTTTTACCCTTGTAGTTATTCAATTGTGCTTTCAAATTGTTTACCAGCTTAAGCATTCTGTCAGATATAACAATATCTCCGTTTTTGATTTGGTTAAGATAAGAGTTGAATTCATCCTTGAGTTCATTTCTTATCTCTGTTTGTTCCTTGAACAGCTTGTATCTTTCGTTACGGAATATGTCATTTGCAAAGGATGACTTCACATCCTTTATTGCTTTTGCTGTCAGATAGCCTTGTCCTGATTTTGAATATACAAGTAAATGTATGTGCGGGTGATACGTTGTATTATGAAACGCACCGTACCATTCAATATCGTCTTGGCTTATCTTGTGAGCATTTGCAATTTCAATCTCATTTCTTCTAACAAGATTTTTCCAAGCCTCTGCACTGTTGTAGCCTAACCTTTCTGCATCCTCGCGAGTTAAGCTGATTACATGAGTCCAAACAATTCCATCGTGATTTGATACTCTTTCTGCAACCTCATCGAGATTTATTTCATTATCAGTGCCAGAAAACAATCCGTGGCTGCCTATCCTTTCAACACTCGGTCGCTGAGCCATATATGAAACCAATGATTTTAACTGTTCGGCTCTGTCAGCATTTCTTTCAACAACTGCATCAATGAATTCTGTTGCACTGCCTTTGGTTTTGCTTTTGTCATAGTACTTGTATTCAAGGTAGTCCTTTGTTTCGGGATAACGGTTCGTAATTGTGTTTATCAATTCCTGTTGCTTTTTAGTTGCAGGCTTGCTCTCTATACCTTTAGGAAGCTTTTCAACTCCCTCATGGGTGCCCATATACTTTACAAGCTTACCGGCATTGACCTTTTTAGGATTTTTAATATATCTGCTGCTTAAAATAATCTGTGCCATTATTCAACACCAAACATTTCACTTGCCTTTTTCAAATCAATAATACCGTTTTGCTTTGCTATCTCTTTTGCTGCACACTTTGTAAGATAATCAATGTTAGATGTATCAAGATTTAATCCACTTGCAATAAATATATTTACAACAGCGCTTTGAACTGCTAATTTGAAAATCATTTCACTGACATTTTTCTCAACACTTTCTATCTCACTTTTGATAGCACGGGAGAGCATAGGTGACAGATAATCACTTGCTTTCAGTGAATTAAGATAGCCGATATAGAAATCAACCGCCTCACGAATGAACTCTGCTCTTGACATTTTGCCCAGAGAGTTGATTGTATTATCAACATCATCAATTAAGCTTTTCGGCATATAGAATGCATACTTTTTCATACTGCCCATATTTGTACCTCCAATCTTCCAAAATTTGAGTTACCCCTAAACTGTTGTCGGTTAAAGGCTTGAAAACAGTCGGCTCTGCCGGCTGATGTGAACCGTGAGGTACGCCTCACTTTATCCTGCTTAAGATAATATCGTGGTAACACCGCGATACATAGCCACAATTCAGCCCTACAACGCTCTCACAAATTGCCTACAATCGAGTTTTATGTTTCAGACGATTACTTTGCTTATTATCAATATTCAATTTTCAAGGTGCTTTTATATTCTTTTTTGTCAGGCTTTACTATTGTTTGTGTGCAGTCTGTTGCACCCACCGGGTGCATTGAATGCGCTTACCATCTCCTTTCGTAGATTTGAAATAATATTTAGTTATCACCACCTTTGTCACAGATACATTTTCGGTACTGTGAGTTTAATTTTATTGCCTGTACCACCTCCTTGTGATATTATGGTAACAGAATTGAACAGTACCCCTCAACTTTTTGCGTGATGAATTAATCTTACCCATTTTTAGCAAAGATTAATTCCTCACGCAGAGGTAGTGATATTATTCGAATTGAAATAAAATAAGAGCATTCATATTGTCGAGTGGACAATTTGAATACTCTGATAATGAAATTATTAAATTTGTTATGTTAATTTATCAATGGTAAATCTTGAATTTGTAAATGCTGTTTTTGGTTGTCATTGTGATGA
>JBJFHZ010000017.1:0-22324 GCA_051894075.1 Eubacterium sp. | reverse complement strand
TCTTTAAATTTTCTGCCTCTGTATTCAAAGGTTTTAAACTGGTCAAAGGCAGGACAGGCAGGACAAAGTGAAACTATATCGCCCTTTTCTGCATTATCCCTTGCGATTTTCAAAGCATTTTCAAGAACATCTGTTTTAATTATTTTTAGTCCCGATTCTTCATAACCCGAATAATTTGTAACCGTGTTATAAATCTTATCGGCAGTTGCACCGTTGAGAACAAGAAGCTTAACATATTTGAATATATCGGGCACCATTTCGCTCATATCATTGCCTTTGTCCGAGCCACCCATAATTACAATAATCTTTCTTCCAAAGGCTCTTAAACCGCTAATTACACGTGATGGAGAGGTGGCGATTGAATCATTATAATATTTAACGCCTTTGTATTCTCTTACAAATTCTATTCTGTGTTCAACTCCGCCAAATGCTTCAGCTACCTTTTTAAAAACCAGAACATCAACCATTCCCCATACTGCTGAAATAGCAGTACAGTAATTTTCAATATTATGCTTGCCCGGGATTTTAATATCATCACTTGACATAATAAAGGTTTCTTTTCCGTTATCGTTATAGATAATATCTCCGCTATCATTCATATAACAGCCGTTATCAACCTTATGCTTGATTGAAAATTCAGAAAGCTTACCTCTTACATCATATCTCATATCATGGTAAACCCTATTGCCTATTGAATAGTCGCAGTCAGCGTTAAGAATTGTTCTTTGACTGCTGTTTTGATAAATAAGAATATTTCTTTTAGCGTCTACGTATTCGTCAAGACTGATGTGGTGGTCCTGATGAGTACATTCAATATTCGTAACAACAGCAACATCGGGTCTTTTAACCATATTTCCCATTGTAAGAAGCTGGAAGGAGGAAAGCTCAACAACAGCAATATCTTTTTCGGTTATTGTATCAAGCTCCGGCATAAGAGCTTTACCTATATTACCACCGAGATATACCTTGTATCCCTGTTCTTCAAGAAATTTTGAAATTAAGGTTGTTGTTGTAGTTTTTCCGTTAGAGCCTGTAACTGCGATGATTCTTGACGGACAGTATTTAAAAAATACCTCCATCTCTGTTGTAACCGTCTGACCTCGTTCAATACATTCCCCTATCCATTTGTTTTGAAAAGGAAGAATACCGTGGGACCTGAAAACAAGGTCCATACTTGGAAGTATATTAAGATAATTTTCACCAAGAGAAAACTTTACACCTGCTTTTTCAAGTCTTTCACAGGTATCAATACCGATATATTCTTTATCCCTTTTATCACAGGCATAAACATCTATGCCGTAATTTGCAAGAAATTCTGCGCAGGGTACGTTTGCTACACCCATACCCACAAATGCAACCTTTTTTCCGATAAGGATGTCAAAATATTCTTTAGCTTTACTGTTCATAATGTCTCCTTAGTGTATATAGAAATTTCCGTCTTTAAAATCTTTAATATTAAAATTCTTCATTTTTTCTTCAAGCTCATGCTGAAACGGTAATTTTTCTCGGTGTATGTATTTGTCCTTGATAGGAATGTCGCAGTTCATTACATAATTTGCCGTTAATTTTCTGCAGACGCTTTCTTCATTACCTCTGAAATAAACCTTCTTTGTTTCCGGCTCAACAATAGCAACAGAGATTTTTATTGTCTCCTTTTTTCCCAGAGGAGTAATCATTTTACTTAAGGCAACGGCGTCATCCTGTGCTTTATTAGTTATAAAGCATAAAACTGCATTTCCTTTTCTTTTTAAATTTTTAACAGTAATGTCGTTAATTACTTCATCTAAATATGCAATAACATCATTCTTATCAAGAGCGTCAATATTTGCAATATAGAAAAATTCCTTCTTCTTATATGCTCTTACGTCAAAGGTAAAAGTATTAATCGTTATGTTTTTATCAATTGAAAAATTATTGCTTTTCAAATCTTCAATTACTGTGTTGAGATAATCCTCTTCTGTGCTTTCTTCCCTTGACGTAATATAATACCCTGCGTCATTAATTTCATATTCAACAGAAGTAAGAAAGGAGTCGCTTTTTCCGTATTTTGAATAGTAAAAAAAGATTATTACTAAGTTTACGATAACAAGACCGTCGCACACATAATTTATAGCTATTGCAAGTGTTTGGCTGAAATTAGCAACATAAGGCTGGGCACCGATATATACAAAGATAAATACGGCGCTGAAAACTATAAGCGTTTTCATTATCCTAAACAGCTTTTTCTGCTTTTTTCTAAATTCATTCATATTAAACAGCCTTTCCTAATGAAATGAAAACTATTTTATCATTTCCAAAAACTTTGTCTCGTCGATAATTTCAATTCCAAGCTTATTTGCTTTATCAAGCTTGGAGCCTGCTTCTTCACCTGCAAGAACATAAGTGGTTTTCTTTGAAACTGAGGAAGAAGTTTTACCGCCGAAGGATTCAATAATTTCAGATGCTTCAGAACGCTTTAAGGTCGGCAATGTTCCGGTTAAAACAAAGGTCATACCCTCAAATCTGTTGTCCTCAACAACATTTATTGAAAGCATATTTACACCGTATTCCTTAAGCTTCTCTACAAGCTCCTTTGCCGAATCCGTGGCAAAATAATCAACTACGCTTTTTGCCATAATTTCGCCGTAACCGTCAATTTGAAGAATATCCTCAGCCGATGCGTTCATTATTGCGTCCATAGATTTGAATTTGTCTGAAAGAAGCTTAGCCGCCTTTGCACCTATGTGTCTGATTCCAAGTGCAAACAAAAGCTTTGACAAATCATTTTGCTTGGAATTTTCAACCGATGAAATAATATTGCTTGCACTTGTTTCCTTAAAGCCTTCCAGATTTGCTATTTCAAGTGGGTTGAGCGCATAAATATCATATGTCTTTTTTATCATACCTACGTTTACAAAGGTCTCAATAATTGCTGGACCCAAGCCCTCGATATCCATTGCATCTCTTGAACAAAAATGAATAAGATTACGTAAAAGCTGAGCAGGACATTCCGGATTGATACAACGAATAGCCGCCTCACCTTCCTCACGGATAACCTTTTCACCGCAGGAAGGACAGGTATCAGGGAACTTATACACCGTACCGCTGTTATGCTCATTTACGCAAAGCACCTCGGGAATTATATCCCCTGCTTTTCTTACAGTAACAATGTCGCCAATTCCTATACCCTTTTCATTGATAAAGTCTTGATTGTGAAGTGTTGCTCTGCTGACGGTAGTACCTGCAAGATGTACGCTTTCAAGCACAGCAGTGGGAGTTAATACACCTGTTCTACCCACAGCAATTTCAATGTCAATTAATTTTGTCTGCTTTTCCTCAGGCGGATATTTAAAAGCAACTGCCCATTTCGGATATTTAGCAGTTGAACCGAGCAGTCTGCGCTGTTCAAAATCATCAACCTTAATAACTGCTCCGTCGATATCAAATTCAAGGCTTCCTCTTTCTTCGCCTATTCTGTCTATCTCATTAAGAGCCTCATCTATAGTATTTACTCTTGTGTAAAACGGAACTGTATTAAAGCCAAGCTCTTTAAGAAAATCAAGTGAGTCTTTGTGAGAATTAAGCTCTGCGCCCTCTATCTGCTGAATGTTGAATACAAAAATGTCAAGTCCTCGTCCTGCTGTGACCCTGCTGTCCTTTTGCCTTAGAGAGCCTGCGGCGGCATTACGCGGATTTTTAAAAGGCTTTTCGCCGCTAATAAGCTGTCTGTCAACCACCTTATCAAAGCTCTTTTTAGGCATATAAACCTCGCCTCTTACCTCAATAAAAGGTATAGGCTTATTAAGCTTAAGCGGTATATTATGAATAACACGAAGATTTCCGCTGACATCCTCACCGACATCACCGTCACCTCTTGTAGAACCTTTTACAAAAATACCGTCACGGTATTCAAGGCTTACCGACAAGCCGTCGATTTTTGGCTCAACAACATATTTCGGAGAAGCTACAGTATCTGTAACACGCTTTTCAAAATCATAAATTTCTTCTCTGTTGAAGGCGTCCTGTAGGCTTTCCATTCTCACATTATGACGAACAGCCTCAAAGGAATTATCAGCTTTACCTCCTACCTTTTTTGTAGGAGAATCCGGCGTATCATACTGAGGATATTTTTCCTCAAGCTTCTTTAACTGACGCATCATCATATCGTATTCATAGTCCTCAATTTCAGGTGCATCATCATTATAATACCTGTCGGAATGGTACTTTAATGTCTTTCTCAGTTCTTCAATTTTATTCTTAATTTCTTCCATATTTTTCACCTTTAAAATATTATGTCTATTATAACAGAGAACATACTCTTCTTCAAGAGATATTAAATTAAATTATAAGTAAAAAATTAAAGAGCTCAACAAATGTGAGCTCTTTAACGCATATATTATTTTGAAAATTTGTGGAATACCTTTTTACCTTTTTTGATGATTACCTCATTATCAAAATCAGCTGATTTGAGTGAAGCAAAGCCGTCGGTAATTTTTTCATCATTTACGCTGACACCGCCCTGTGTGATAAGACGTCTGCCCTCACCTTTAGATTTAATCATACCTGCTTTAATCATCATATCAACAACAGCTATTTCACCGTCTGTAAAATCATCATCGGTTAAAACTGTTTCAGGCATATTTGAGTTGTCGCTGCCTCCTGAAAAAAGTGCTCTTGCAGCATTTTGAGCCTTTGTTGCCTCTTCTTCACCGTGAACCATTTTAGTAAGCTCAAAAGCGAGAACCTCTTTAGCCTTGTTAAGCTCTGCACCCTCTAATTTAGCATACTCATTAATCTGCTCCATCGGAATAAATGTAAGCATTTTCATACATTTGATAACGTCTAAATCTCCCACATTTCTCCAGTACTGATAAAATTCATAAGGAGAGGTTTTTTCAGGGTCAAGCCATACGGCATTACCTGCGGTCTTACCCATTTTATTTCCCTGTGAGTCGGTAAGGAGTGTAATTGTCATTGCGTGAGCATCCTTGCCAAGCTTTCTTCTGATAAGCTCTGTACCGCCCAGCATATTGCTCCACTGGTCGTCACCGCCAAACTGCATATTACAGTTGTAATGCTTGAAAAGATGGTAAAAATCGTATGATTGCATAATCATATAGTTGAATTCAAGGAAAGAAAGGCCCTTTTCCATCCTCTGCTTGTAGCATTCGGCACGAAGCATATTATTAACTGAAAAGCAAGCTCCAACCTCTCTAAGCAATTCAACATAATTAAGATTTAAAAGCCAGTCGGCATTGTTTATCATCAAAGCCTTACCGTCTGAAAAATCAATAAAATTCTCCATTTGACGCTTAAAGCATGCGGCATTATGGTCAATATCCTCTCTTGTAAGCATCTTTCTCATATCGGTTCTTCCGGAAGGATCGCCTATCATAGTTGTGCCGCCACCGATAAGAGCAATAGGCTTATTTCCTGCCATTTGTAAACGCTTCATAAGAGTAAGAGCCATAAAATGACCTGCAGTAAGGCTGTCAGCCGTACAGTCAAAGCCGATATAGAATACTGCTTTGCCGGCATTTACCATTTCTCTTATCTCTTCTTCATTTGTTACCTGAGCAATTAGCCCTCTTTCTTTTAGTTCTTCATAAACTCCCATTTATATATCCTCCATATTGTTTGTAAGCAGTTCTTTAGCACTGTTAAGCAGCGTATCGGTTATTTCAAGCCCGCCCATAATTCTTGCAAGCTCATTAGTCCTGCCGTCAAAGTCAAGAGCGGTTACGCTTGTATAAGTGCTGTCATTTTCAAATTTTTTGCTGATAAGAAAATGCTGATGTGCATTTGATGCAATTTGAGCAGAATGAGTAACGCAGATTACCTGTGTATTTTTTGCTACGGCTTTAAGCTTTAAACCGATTTTTTGGCTTGCTCTGCCGCTGACACCTGTGTCAATTTCATCAAATATCAAAGTACTGATTGTATCATTGTACGCTATAATATTCTTAATTGCAAGCATTATTCTTGAAAGCTCTCCGCCGGAAGCAATTTTTGACATAGGCTTAGGCGGTTCACCGGGATTTGTTGAAATAAGAAATTCTATATTGTCGTAGCCTGTTGACGTTAATCTGCCTTTTTCAAAATTAACAACAAATTTAAGCTTAGGCATATCGAGAAATTCAAGCTCATTTTTTACCTTGCCTTCAAAATCCTCTGCAGTCCTTTTTCTTTCTTTTGATAATCTGTCGGCAAGCTTAACTGTTTTGGAAAGAAGTAAATCGTATTCACTGTTTAATTCTTCGATTTCCTTATCAGCAAATAAAATGGATTTTCTTTTTTCTTTTGCTTTTTCAAGAAAGTCAAGCATGTCTTCTTCCGTGATGCCGTATTTTGATGAAAATTCATAGAAAAGATTAAGTCTTTCTTCTATTCGTTCGAGCTCATCGGGAAGAAAATCTATTTCATTTAAAAGCGAATCAATATTGTCCTTTGCATTTTCAAGTCTGTCGTCAATATCGGCAAGAATGTCTGATGCAGTTTTAGCCTCGTCAAAATTTGCAATATCTTTATATGCTCCGCTGATAGCAGTTTGAACACCGCCGTTATTTTCATCTCCGTTGATAATTAATAAAACATTATTAAGTGCTGTTGTCAGTGCCTCACTTTTTGAAATGAGGGCCTTTTTCTTTAATAGTTCTTCTTTTTCTCCGGGCTTTATATCTGCTTGCTCAAGTTCGTTAATTTGATAATTTAGTAGCTCAAGCTTCTTTTCCTTATCGGTTTCAACATTTTTAAGCTTTTTCAGCCTTTTGTGAACTGAGGTAAGCTCTCTAAAGGTCGCTTTATACTCCTCTAAAATGCTTTTATCAGAGAGAAGCATATCTATGTACTGATACTGTAAATCAGGATTAAGCAGCTGTTGGCTGTCATGCTGACCGTGAATGTTTACAAGCATACCGCCTATTTCTTTAAGCATAGAAACAGTTGCAGTTTTCCCGTTAATTTTGCAGACAGATTTACCGCCGGCACTTATTCTTCGTGTAAGCAAAAGACTGCCATCATCCTCGGTATCAAAATCAAGCTCCTTCAGCTTTTTTATGACATTATCGGAGATATCCTCAAAATAAGCACTGACAAAACCGTTTTCTGCACCGTGACGAACAAGCTCCTTTGATGTTCTTTCTCCCAGGATTGCGTTTATTGAATCAACAACAATAGACTTACCTGCACCTGTTTCACCGGTAAGAACGTTAAGACCGCTTGAAAATTCCACAGAAGTTTTCTCAATAACGGCAATATTTTCAATGTCAAGAGTTTTTAACATTTAAAATCTTCTCCATATTCATAGTGAAAATCTTTGCGAAATCCTGAGTTTTGCAAAGTACAAATATAGTATCATCGCCGGAAATAGTACCTACAACTCCTGTCCATTCCATTGAGTCGATAGCTGTACAAACAGCTACAGCCATACCCGGAAAGCATTTAATACATACCATATTCATTGCATATTCTACGCTGATTATTGACTCTCCGAAAATACCGCCTGTGCGTCTTACAGTTTCTGAATTAGCCTTTTTTCCTGTTGAATAGTAATATCTGCCCTTTTCGGAAAGCTCCTTTACAAGACGCAGTTCTTTAATATCCCTTGATATAGTCGCCTGAGTAACCTCAAAGCCTGCTTTAACAAGAAGAGTTTGAAGCTCCTCCTGAGTTTCTACCTCTTTAGAATTTATTATTTCTAAAATTTTTGCGTGTCTTCTCTTTTTCATCAAACTCTCCTCTCAATTATCTTCTTATTAAGAATTTCATAAAAATTTTCCGGCTTAAGCTTTATAAGCTTGGTTTTTAATTCTGAAACAGAAACGTGAATTTCGCTTTCGGGAGACAAATTAACAGCCTCCTGACCGTCAACCGTCAGTATCGGAATATTTCTTACATCATTCGATGCTTTTATAATTAATTCTTTATCTGATGAAAAAATAATGCTTCTGTCCATAAGAGAATGAGGACAAATAGGTGTTTCGATTATACAGTCTGCTTCCGGGCTCACAACAGGACCTCCTGCAGCCATAGAATAGGCAGTAGAGCCTGTAGGAGTCGCAATAATTACACCGTCAGCCCTTGTATTTGATACATTTCTGCCATCGCAGATAATGTTAATATCAATGAGCCTTGCAAAGTTTCCTCTTGAAATAACGATGTCATTAAGGCAATGGTGAACAGATTTCTGAACATTATTTTCAAAAATACAAGCTTTCAGCATCATTCTTTCATCAATTTTATATTTACCACTTACAAGATTTTCAAGCAGATTAAGCTCATCACGTTCAATACCGCTCATAAAACCGAGACGTCCTGCGTTAATACCGAGGACAGGCTTGTTTTTCAGCGAGGCTTTTTTGGCAACATTAAGTGTTGTGCCGTCACCTCCGATAGCTATTGCTATGTCGCAAAAAGACATTATTTCATCATATTCACCGAAGCAAGCATTAAAATCTCCATATGTATCCTTATGCTCAATCGGCAGATAAATGCTTGCTTTGAGCTCTGATAAAGCAGAAATAACATCTGTTAAAATAGGCTTAACAGGAGCATTATTCAAATTTGGAAAAATTGAAATATTCATAACAATTCCTCATGTGACTGATTAACAAGATCTTTAGCACTAATGCACAAATCAATCTCGGGCTTGTTGGATTTTTGCAGAAAAATTAAATATTCTATGTTACCTTCAGGTCCTTTTATTGGTGAAAATTCAAGGCCTTTAACAGAAAAGCCGTTTTCAACAGCCATATCAATTACCCTTTCAACAACTTCAATATGGGTACTCAGGTCGCTTACAACACCTTTTTTACCAACCTTTTCCTTACCTGCCTCAAACTGCGGTTTTATTAGGCAAACCGCTTCACCGTCATCAGATAAGAATTTGTTGAGATTAGGTAAAATATGCTTTAAAGATATGAATGATACGTCGACGCTTGCAAAATCAATCTTATCTTTTATTTGTTCATCGGTTGCGTATCTGAAATTAGTACGTTCGAGATTCACAACTCTTTCGTCTGTTCTGAGCTTCCAGGCAAGCTGACCGTAGCCTACATCAACGGAATAAACCTTAATAGCACCGTTCATCAGCATACAGTCTGTAAATCCCCCTGTAGATGCACCGACATCCATGCAAATTTTATTATCAAGTTCAATAGGAAATGCTTTCATAGCCTTTTCAAGCTTAAGACCTCCCCTGCTGACATACTTTAGGGTGCTTCCTCTGACCTCGATAACATCGTCATCTTTAATTTCCCTACCGGCTTTATCTGACTTTTGATTGTTTACATAGACAATTCCTGACATAATTATTGCTTTGGCTTTTTCTCTGCTTGGAGCAAGACCACGCTCAAATAAAGCAATATCAAGTCTAGTTTTATTGTTTTTTGGCATTGTTTACCTCTTCAATAATCGACTGTGTGTCCATATGATAAGCTTTCATTTGGCTTGACACACTTGCCTGTTTTACAAATTCATTATCAACTGCAATGTGCTTGAAATCAGCATTAATTCCGTTTTCCAAAAGCATTGAGCCAAAGCATTCACCGACGGAGCCTGACCTGATGCTTTCTTCGTAGAAATAGATTTTTTTACAGTTTTTCAAGCTAAGCAGAACCTCTTTATCAATCGGTTTAATCATATTTAGCTTAATTATGAAAGTATCTTCAAGCTTTTCATAAGCCTGATAGCATTGGCTGAAAAGTCTGCCGTAGGTCACTATGCAGTTAGAGCAGTTGATGTCACCGAAAACCGAAAAGCTATCGTGATTATATTCATATCCGTCCGGCTTCGTACCTTCACAACCTCTTGGATATCTTATTGCAACAGCACCTTTGACCTTATATATTGCCTCATAAAACATTGATTCAAGCTCGTCATAGTAAGTCGGTGCAAAAACAGTCAAACCAACAATAGAATTTAAGAATGAAGTGTCGAAAATTCCCTGGTGGCTTTCACCGTCTTCACCTACAAAGCCTGCTCTGTCTATGCCGAAAATTACCTTTAAATCCTGCATAGCCACATCATGAACAAGCTGGTCATATGAACGCTGTAAAAAGGTTGAATAAACAGCAAAAACAGGCACCATACCGTTTTTTGCAAGACCGCTTGAAAAGGTTACTGCATGCTGCTCTGCAATACCGACGTCAAAAAAGCGTTTTGGGTATTTCTTCGCAAAATCAAAAAGACCTGTACCCTCTGCCATTGCGGCAGTAACACAGCAAATTCTACTGTCATTTTCAGCAAATTTGCACATTGTTTCACCGAAGACTGATGAAAAATTTTTGCCCTTGCTTAACGGCTCACCTGTGTTGATATCAAATTTACCTATACCGTGAAACTGTGTAGGATTCTTTTCAGCAGGTGTATAGCCCTTTCCTTTAATTGTATTGACGTGAATAAGAACAGAATGATTATGTGCCTTTGCCGCTGATAAAACGTCTATAAGGTCGTCAATATCATGACCGTCAATGGGTCCGTAATATCTAAAGCCTAAATCCTCAAAAAATGTGGACTTATAAACAATTTTTCTGATTTTCGTATTAACAAGAGTGAAAAACCTGTTAATATTCGCTCCTACCTTCGGTATTCTTGCAAGGCCTCTTTGAAGCCTTGATTTGAAAGTAACATACTTTTTTGAAGTTCTTATATTTGTAAGATTTTTTGCCATTGAGCCAACATTTTGACTGATTGACATATTGTTATCGTTAAGAATTACAATTAGATTACTGTTGTCATTACCTGAATTGTTAAGTGCCTCGTAGGCAAGACCGCCTGTCAAAGCACCGTCGCCAATAACAGCAATAACCTTACCCTTTTCACCCTTTATCTGCTTGGCTCTTGCAAGACCTACAGCGGCTGAAATAGATGTTGAGCTGTGACCTGATGAAAAAATATCGTGCTTACTTTCAACAGGTCTTGTAAATCCGCTGATACCACCCTCTGTACGCAGAGTATCAAACTTATCCTTTCTACCTGTTAAAATCTTATGAGTATAGCATTGATGTCCAACGTCAAATACAATTTGATCAGTTGGACTGTTAAACACCTTATGAAGTGCCACAGTAAGCTCAACAACACCTAAATTTGAAGCGAGATGTCCTCCTGTTTCAGAGACTGTATTAATCAATAATTTTCTAATGTCAGAGCATAACTCATTAAGCTCGTCAGTATTCAGTTTTTTTAAATCCTTAGGTGAATTTACGTTATCAAGAACAGACATTTTATCTCTCTTTTCAGAAAATTAAATTCAGCTTTCTCTGTTAATAAGGCTATATGCAAGCTGTTCAAGAAATTCGGTGTTATCAAAATGAGAAAGCTGTGCAACAGCAGAATCGGTAAGTGCCTTAACATCATTCTTTGCTTTATCAATACCGACAAGTGTTGCATACGTTGTTTTATTATTTTCGGCATCTGAGCCAACAGGCTTACCAAGCTTACTTTCATCACCGACAATATCAAGAATATCATCCTGAATTTGGAAAGCAATTCCAAGGGAATATGCGAATTTTGAAGCAGCGGCAAGCTGTTCATCAGTGGCACCCGCACTTATGCAACCAAGAAGGCAGGCGGCAGAAATCAATGCCCCTGTTTTCATTCGGTAAACGTTTACAAGCTGTTTAACCGTCGGGTCCTCACTTTCATATTTAAGGTCTATCACTTGACCGCCTATCATTCCGCAAACACCTGAGTTTTGAGCGAGAAGACCAACTGCGGCTGAAATTTTATCGGCTGAAAGTTCAGCAGAGGTTACAATATCAAATGCGTGAGTTAAAAGTGCATCACCTGCCAAAAGAGCAGTAGCCTCGGAAAATTCCTTATGACAGCTTGGCTTTCCTCTTCTCATATCATCGTTATCCATACAGGGCAAATCGTCGTGGATTAAGCTGTATGTATGAACAAATTCAATGGCACAGGCAAAAGGCAAACAATCGTCTCTTGTTCCGCCGCAGGCTCTTGCAAACTCAAGAGCGAAAACAGGACGTAATCTTTTACCTCCGTTTGAAAGACTGTATTCCATGGCCTGTACTATTTCCTCCTGCCCGTCCTTTGCGTCGGGTAGAAATGAAAGCAGGCTGTGTTCAACCTTTCTGATATCGTTGCTTAATATATTATTAAATTCAATATTATTCATAGCTTAATTACTCCTTAGAAAGTAATGTGATTTTTTGCTCAGCATCTTTAAGCTTCTTTGAGCAGAAAGCAGTCAGCCTTGTTCCCTCTTCAAAAAGCTTCATACTGTCATCAAGAGAAATTTCATTTCCTTCAAGCAGCGAAGCAATTTCTTCAAGACGGCTCATTGCCTTTTCATATGTCATTTCTTTATCCATAATGGTTCCTTTCATTAATCAGATACACGACAATTTACTTTTCCGTCTGAAAAAGTAAGTGTAATTTTATCGTCAATTTTTACTTCATTCGCTTTTTTAATAACTGCTCCGTTCTTTTCAGCAATGCAGTAACCTCTTGAAATAGTGGCAAGAGGACTAAGCGCATTAAGCTTTTGAGCAGCTGCCGACAGCTTTAAGCTTTCATTATTAACCTTTTCGGCAAAATTAGACTGAAAGCAGTCAGCAATATTTTTAAGTGAATTACTTCTGTCGCCAAGTATTTTTGACGGCAATTCTAAAATTTCAGACTGTAAAGAGTCAAGCCTTTGATATTCCCTTTCAATTTTTTGCTTTAGTAACAAATATAGTGTTTTATCCATATTATCAAGAAAATCAAAGATAATATTTACATCGGGAACAGCAAGCTCAGCCGCCGCACTTGGAGTAGGAGCACGTAGGTCAGCAACAAAATCGCAAATTGTAAAATCAGTTTCGTGACCTACTGCGGAAATCACAGGATTTTCGCATTCAAAAACTGCTCTTGCTACTTCCTCTGTATTAAAAGCCCAAATATCCTCTATTGAGCCTCCGCCTCTACCAACAATTATTAAATCAATATCGTCAATACTGTCAAGAATCTTCAGCGATTTAAGAATATCCGGAGCCGCCTGTATACCTTGAACCTGTGTCGGAACAATTACAAGCTCACAGACAGGATATCTTCTTTTGGTTATATTTTTTATATCCTCAATGGCGGCACCCATATCGGATGTCGCAACGCCGATTTTTTTAGGATATTTAGGTATAGGCTTTTTATATTGCTCGTCAAATAAACCCTCTTTAGCCAGCTTATCCTTAAGCTGTTCATATGCAAGATTAAGTGCACCTATTCCGTCGGGTTGCATATCCTCAACATAAAGCTGATAAACTCCGTCTTTTTCGTATGCAGAAATTCTGCCTCGGCATATTACTCTCATACCATCCTCAGGTTTAAATCTAAGCTTTTCGGCATAGGAGCAAAACATAACAGCTTTTATCTGAGATTTTTCATCTTTAAGTGTGAAATACATATGGCCGCTTCTGAAATAATGGAGAAAATTGCTTATCTCTCCTACAACAAAAATATTTTTCAGCGGCTGGCTTTCATCAAGAAGGGCTTTAATATATGTATTTACTTGTGATACGGTTATTACATTCATAAAATATTTTCTTTCAAATAAGCATATATTGCAACGCCTGCAGCATTATCACAGCTAAATTCAGGCTCTGCAAAATATGCTGAAAATCTCTCTTTTAGTCTTGTTTTTATAAGTGTGTTTGACATTACACCGCCTGCAAAAATTACAGGCATTTTTCCGTAAATCTCAAATATGTTTTCAGTCATGGCTGAAAGAGATTCATAAATGTATGTCAAAACAAATTTTGAAATATCTTCCTTTGAACAGCCGTCATCAAACATTTTTTTAGCTTTATTTTCAACTCCTGAGAGGGAGCAATCAATTCCTTTTACTGACGGCTTTATCTTAAATTCTTTATCGGATTTTTGGGAAAGTAAGTCAAGCTCTTTTCCGCACGGAAAATCTATCCCAAGCATAACACCTGCCCTGTCAACAGCCTGTCCTGCCTTCAAATCGGTGCTTTGACCTATAAGCTCTGCTCTGATAATTTCTTTTTTGTCGGGTGTAACGAGTAAGGCTTCGGTAGTTCCTCCGCTGACATGAAAGGCAATGAAATTCTCGTTAATTAAATTAAGCTTATCGGCAGAATAAAGTGCGGCTAAAATGTGTCCGGTTTGATGTGATGTCCTATAAAGCGGAACCCCCGCAAATTTAGAAACTGCAGTTGCCGCATTTACTCCCGCAAGAAAGCAAGGCATATAACTGCCATCTAAATTTCTCGGTCTGAAGCTAACACCTACTGCATCTAGCTTACCGCTAAATTCAAGCTTATCAATGAGCTGAGGTAGATTAACTGTATGTTGAAACAATGCTTCACTCTGCCTCAGTCCCTTTTCGCCCTTTTTAACGCAGAGTAATTTCTTTTCCTGTATCACATCAGAGCCATCAAGCAGTGCTAACGACGTGGTGTAATTACTTGTATCAATTCCGAGATACATTGTTATTTACCCCTTGCAACTGCACCGAGAACACCATTTATAAAAGATGCATCTTCAGCGGCGGCATATTTTTTTGCAAGCTCCACAGCCTCATTGATAGCTACGCTGTCAGGAACCTCGTCAATATAGAATATTTCATATAATGCAACGTAAAGAATTGCCAACGAAACCTTTGGCAGTCTTGAAACCTTCCAGCTCTTTGAATATGTATTTATGGTGCTGTTAAGGTCATCTTTATTTTCAACAATGCCCTTAAATACAGACTTAGCATAATCTGACAATTCACATACATTTTCCGAATAAAGCTCCATAAGCTCATCAATATTTTCGCCGTTATCAAACAAATTTTCAAATGCGAGAAAAAATGCCTGCTCTCTCATTTCACTTCTTTTCATATAGTTCTCCAAACATATTAAAAAATAAATGCCGACAATACACTTATTGCCGGCAGATTTTGTTACTCTTCAGTTTCACAAGGTTCATTTGAGCTTTTCGGCTCTTCAAAATCAATTCCGGCAACTATAACATTTACCTTAGTAACAAGCTTACCTGTCATATTCTGTACAGATTCCTTAACGGCAGTCTGTACATCCGAAGCAACAGTCCTGAACTTCTTACCCGGTGCAATGTTAATATAAATGCTGATACTGATATTTTCACCGTCCTGCATTATTCTGACGGGACTCATTACCTTTAAACTTCCCTGCTTTATTGTATTAACAACATCAACAGGCTTGCTGTAGAAAGAAGAGACACCGTCTACATCTTTAGCTGCATTTACGGCAATGGAAGATAAAACCTCTTCCGAAATAACAAGCTCACCCATAGAGCTTTTTGCGGAAATTTCCATATTTTTGCCTCCTTAATCTGCAACCATTATAACACAACGTGAATAAATATACAAGATATTTATATGAACTGCATGTTAATTTTATCAGTTGGACTGAATGATTGTGACATTTTCGTATGAACAGCCGAGCTGTGCAGTTGCAATTTCCTTAATTTGAAGAATTACCGTGTCGCTTAACTCATCAACATCAACGATTACGTCCACCTTTGTGCCGTCCTCATTAATAACTGCAAGGCAGTTGTTTACTCCTTTAGCCTTTACGAGAGTTTCAATTTTATTCTCTATTGAAATCATATCGGATATTGATGCTATCTTTTCAGCCGCCTCTTTATGAGCGCTGTCGCTTTCCTTTGATGAGTCAATTATCTTCTGTAATTTTTCGAGGCTTTCATCTCTTGCTGATTGCCTTTCAATTCTTGCGTCGGAGAAATAGCTGTTTTCAGTTGTTGACTCTGTTGTGGCGTCAACATATGTAGCCTCGCCGAGAATTTTCTCACTGTCGCTTGAAATGGTGCTTACCTTAGTTGATAAATCACTGTTTTCCCAGTACCAGTTGCCTGCCACACCTACTCCGAGAAGCAGTATGAAGCAGGAAATTGCCGCTTTTGTCTTACGTGACTTTCTTTTTTTCAGCTCTTCTTCTGTTAAGACCGGTTTTGCCTTCTTTTCTTTTTTGTTATTTTTACTCATAAAATCACCTTTTATTCTTTAATTTTTGAAACAGAAACTCTGTTTGTAGATATGTTAAACAATGATGTGACCGTATTGATAATTTGCTCCTTAACAACAATGCTGTCACCGCCTGAACAAACAACCGATACGCCTTGTATTTTTGGATAATATTCTTTAATCAACACAGGTGTTTCACCGTTATCGGAATCATAAATAACATATTCATCCTTGGAGCTTGCGGAGTCGGAATCGGTTTTATTCTCATTGTCTGTTGCATAGACATTTTCCTTGGAATTTTCCAAGGTTATCATTACCTTACATTCCCCTACTCCGTCAATAGATGAAATTATGTTACATAGCTTATCTTCAAGCTCATTTGTATAGTCTGAATAGCTGATATTGTCAGAAGTAACGGCTTTTGAGTCTTTTCCGCTATCGGCAAAGATATCGGACATAGCAATAAGTATTACACCGATAAGACCGACGGCTATAATAATTTTAATCTTTTTTGAATCATTTTTCTTGAAATATTCAAATACATCCTTTATTTTATTCTCCAATATAGTACACCTCCGATATCATACCGAGATTGTCATATATAAAGTTATAAATCTCATCCTTACTGTATTCGTCGGGAATATAGACTTGAAGCTTTTTAATTTCAATTTCATCATTGTCATTACTTTTCACTGCTGTTTCACATTCAATAATTAATCCCGAGAATCCTGCGCTGTTAAGCTTTTCCTTTATTTGAGCTTCAATCAGTTGCGAATAGGCTTCCTCCTGCTTTTCATAAATCTCAAGAGAATCTGTATCAGGCAAAGAAAAAGTGATATCGGATTTGGTAACAGGCAAGAGCAGGGATAAAAAAATAAAAAGTGAAATTACAATTTTACTGTATTTTCCCATTGTGCCTGAGGGCAAAAGCAGAGATATTAAGACAGATACGATCAATGCTATACAAACAGAAAAAGTCCATTCTTTTATAAAATCCATTTAATTCACCGTCTTTGCCGCAACAAGAATTCCGATTGAAATTATTGTCGTAACCATTGACAAAATAAGAATTACATTAATTATCAGCAGACTGTCTTTAAATACTCCAATCATTTCCGATGTACCGCCGTCGGAAAACATTTGGGAACAGATATCAGCAACTGACAGCATTAATCTCCACAGCGCCGCCTCAATGATTGACGGCAAAAATATCGCCGCAACTGCAATTATCCCGACTATTCCCACGCTTGTTTTAATTAAGCTTGAATAGCTTTGAATTGACAGCAGTCCCTCACTTATGGAGCTTCCGATAACCGGAACAATTGAATTAATTGCAAATCTTACCGACCGAAGCCCCAAGGCATCAGCCCTTGAAGCAACAGCTGTTTTTACAGATAAAATTGAAACGAATACGGCAGATAATGATGAAATAACAGTTGTTATCAGACTTTTAATTGTTGATGTAATACCGCTTAAATGCAAATCTTTTCTAATTGATGAGCATATACCAAGAGCAAGAAAGCAGTTTGTAACGGGAATAAAAACAAGACTTGATATAATATTCAGACCTTGAGCAAGTATCAGCAGAGTTGTATTAACGGAAAAAGAAGTCATTGTTCCTCCGGAGGTTGCGACAATAATACAAAAGGCAGGAAAAAATGCATATGTAAAATCAGCACAAAGTTTAACGGTGGAACAGCATAATCCAATGCAATCGGTCAATTTTACTGCAAGGAAAACGGATATTATTAAATTTGTTATTGTTTCATAAAAATCTTCAATTCCGCTTTTGTGAAGCTGAAATCCGAAGGATTTGAAAAGCGAGGAAAGAAGAACGAATGCTATAACTGCTATTCCTGATTTAACAGGACCCTCTGCCTTTTTTGTTATTAGGTTTGACAGATATTTTATAACATCAGAAAAAGATATATGTGTGATTTTTTCATAATCAAAATCATCAAGTTCAAGCTCCTCCAAAAGCTCTGCTGTGCCGTCATCCAGCTCATCAAAAGCCGTTAAGTCAAAGGAATTCAGATATTCGCTGTAATCATCAGCATAACAGCTTACAGGAAACATAAAACATATCATTATAAAAACAATTAAAAATCTTTTCATTTCAACAGTCCCGTTACTATTTTAATTACAGATTCAAAAAGAGGAAAGGATATTATAAGAATTATGACCTTGGCGGCAGTCTCCGTTTGAGTTGCAAGGGCACTTTCTCCGCTGTCTCTACACAAATCGCTGAGCAATTGAGCTATAAGCGAAATTCCGAGAACCTTCAGCATTAAGCTTATGTACTGCTTTGTACCGTCAACGATTTCCGTAAGCTCTGAAAAGCGCATTATAACCGTGTGCAAATCATCTGATATCATTATAAAAATAATAACGGCTGCACATATTACTATTAAAAGTGAAAATTCACTTTTATAATTTTTCAGAAAAACCGAAAGCAACAGAGCGATAGTTACTATTCCCGCTATCTTTATCATAGGTCAAACAGTGACTTAACCGTAGAAAATAAATCATCAATTCTCGGTATAAGCATCATTAGTACGACAATAACGCTTGCAAGTGTTGTAAGCATTGCCTGTTCTTCTCTTCCGCTTCTGACAAGTACAATGTTTAACACTGCCGCAATTATTCCGATTGCCGCAATTTTAAAAATAAAATCAACTTCCATTTATCCTCCTAAATCAGCATCAGAGAAATAATTGTTCCGACTGATAAGCTGAACACAATATACAGCTTGCAATGTGTGTTAAAATGCTCCTGATATTGTCTTTTTAAATTCCTATAGTATCCTATAAATTCCTGCGTATATTTAATTTGTATATCGGCGTCAAATCTGCCGATTACATTGAAAAGCTCTGTAATATTTGAATTTGAAGCTTTTGGAAGCGGAGAATAATTATATATCTCCTCAATGTTATATTTATTGAGCCTTGGCTCATTTTGAAGCTTATTGAAAATTATATCTGTTTCCGGAACTGTGCTTTTAAGATAAAGAACAATTCTCTCACCCATAAATATTAAGTCGTCTATATAATTAATCTGTGATTTTTTATAGCTGACAACCGCCATTCCCATCAGGAAAGAAAACAGGATTATCATAACGCTTCCTGCAATTTTCAAGACCTACCTCCGAAATATCATATATTTCAAAATCGTCAGTATAGTTTTTAAGCAAAACAATATATTCAAATTCATTCATTTCAATCATATTACTGATTACTGTTCTTCGCAGTAAATCGTTTCTGTCCTTTGCGTGAACGGTTACAATAAATGAAACTCCGCTTGAAAAGCCGAATTTTATTGAATCAAGCTCTTTGTCATTTCCTATCTCATCACAAATAATTATTTCGGGAGAAAGTGTGCGTACCGCTGTTTCTATAGCGTCGGCTTTACTGAAGGATTTAATTATGTCAGTATTAATTCCTACGTTAAATCCTGAGGAAATTTCTTCTCTTTCATCAGCTATGACAATTTTTCTGTATTTATCTGCAAAGCCGCTTGATAGTCTTTTAGAAGCATCTCTTAAAAATGTAGTTTTACCGCTTCCGGGCGGTCCTGCAATAATAATGCTCGGAGTCCTAACCTTATAAAGCAAATCAAGGACAGGCAGTGAGCAATCATTAATTTCTCGAGCAACTCTAATATTAATTGATGAAATATCTTTAACTGATTTTACTTCACCGTCTTTGATAACTGCCGTTGATGCAATGCCCACTCTTATACCGCTTGACACGGTCACATAACCTTTAATCATAGAATTAATTTTTGTATGATATGAATTATTACATACCATATCTAAAATATATTCAAAATTTTCCTTGTCTATGCAGATACACTCATCAGTATATTTGTCCGAAAGCTTTAAACGGCTGTTAATGAAAAAGGGCTTGTTCATTAGATAAATGATAACAGGCTTTTCCTTTCTCAATCGTATTTCGGTAATTTTTGACAGAGTTTTGCTATCAAATGACATAAATATTGCCTGAAGCTCCAACGGAAATAAAGCCGTTATTTTTGATATATTGTCCATAAAATCACCTGCTTAATTCTATGTAGCCTAACGCAGTTTTATAACAAATAGTTATTGAATAAACAAAATTTATGTGGTATATTATTTACATTAATATTTAATGATAGGAATGGATGTATGAAAACGACTGAAAAAAAAAAGCTGTTCACCTTAAAATATATAAACGGTGAAACAGTCAGCTATTCTTTATTTGCAATTATTTCAATTTTCATGCTTGTTGCAATAAAGCAGCTATGTAAAACTTTTATGGGACTTTCTGCAACTGTAGGAAGCATTGCGGGTTTTATTATCTCAAGCATTATTTTTTATCTGTTTGAAAGAAGATTTGTTTTTGCAAAAAGAACATTATCGTCAAACACAAAGCAGATTATAATGCTTGCAGTAAGAATTGCCGCTAATTTCGGCTTCTACAAGCTTGCAGAGTTTTGCTTTCTTGACCTTCTTGATATGCCGATTTCCTTTGTTTGGCTTGTCGCAATAGTTGTTTCCTTTTTCTTCAACTATTTTTATGACAGAATTTTACTGTTTGATTGTGACTACGAAGCACGTGAAATAAAGTATTCAAGAATATATAAAACATTTTTCAGAAATAGATTTGTTGCTTTATCATTAATTATTACAGGCATAGCCGTATTTATAATTTATCTTGCGTATACCATATTCCCCTTTGGCGACTACACCGTAATGAGAATGGATTTATACCATCAATACGGTCCTCTTTTTGCAGAGCTTTACGACAGAATTGTTAATCATCAAAGCTTGCTGTATTCTTGGCAAACAGGCGGCGGTACCAGCTTTTTAGGAAACTATTTTAACTATCTTTCAAGTCCCCTCACTGCACTTATTTTCCTGTTTGATAAGGAAGACATTTCCTTTTCCATTTCATTCCTTGTTTCGATAAAATGCATTTTAAGTGCAGGAACTTTTACGTTTTATATAAAGAAATCACTTAACAGTCATAATTATTTTTCTGCCATATTCGGTACCTTGTATGCCTTCTGTGCATACTTTATGGCATATTACTGGAATGTAATGTGGCTTGACGGTATGATTCTTTTACCGCTGATTCTTCTCGGAATTGAGCAAATAATCAATAAAGGCGATATAAGGCTTTATCTTTGCTCATTAGTTGTATTATTTTTTGCTAATTACTATGTTGGCTTTATGACCTGCATATTCTCAATTATTTATTTTCTTGCGTATTTTGCCATCGCATCACATTCGGATGTTAGGCTTCACCCTGAAATTGAATACAAAAAATATTCTTTAAAATCGCTTAATGACATAAAATTTATTAACAGAGGAATAAAATTCGCTGTTGCAAGTGTGATCGCAGCCGCAGTCTGTGCAGTAGCACTTGTACCTGTATTTATGATTCTTAAGGGCAGTGCTGCTACATCTGACACCTTCCCCACAACTTTTAAATCCTATTTCAACATTTTTGATTTTATAACGTCACACCTTGCAGGCGTTGAAGAAACAATAAGAAGCAGCGGTGACGATGTTTTGCCGAATGTTTACTGCGGAATAATCGCAATAATTCTTTTGCCGTTATTTGTAGTAAACGATAAGATTAGATTTAAAGAAAAAGCAGCGTATATTTGTGTATTACTTTTCCTGTTATTCAGCTTTGACAACAACTGCTTAAACTTTATTTGGCACGCAATGCATTACCCAAATGATTTACCGTACAGATTTTCATATATGTATTCCTTTATTTTATTGGTAATGGGATATAAGGCACTAATGAAAATCAAGGATATTTCAATAAAAGATATCGGCTTCGTCGGTATGGCATGGATTTTCTTTGTCTGTGTGGCTCAAAAAATGTCGACAAATAAAATGAGTGAGCCTACAATTTATATGTCTATTGCCTTTATTATCATATGGACAGGCTTTCTAATGCTGTACAGAAAAGGTGTATTCAGAAAATCTCTTATTTGCCTTATGGCTGTAGTCTTTACCTTATGCGAAATTACAGTAACCGATACAGGCTCCTTCATTATTTTCCAAAGCAATGAAGAATATAAATCAAACTATGCTTCCTACAGAGAAGCTATAGAATATATTGACGATAATAATGACGATTTCAGCCGTACTGAATTATGTAACCTCAATACACGCATGGATCCTTCATACTATGGTTACAACGGTATATCGGTATTCTCATCAATGGCTTATGAAACCTTTTCCGGAGTTCAGCACAATCTTGGTATGTGCGGAAACAGAATTAACAGCTATACCTATAATCCTCAGACTCCTGTTTATAATTTGATGTTTAATCTAAAATATTTTATTCAAACAGATGAAAGTCTGCCCCTGTCGGATAATCTTTA
>JBJFHZ010000016.1:0-22395 GCA_051894075.1 Eubacterium sp. | reverse complement strand
TTCGGAAAGAATGCAGTCGATTTTTTATTAGTGCTGTTTTTTTACAGCCCCTTTTACTTTTAAAATGATAATATTCCGTTTCCGCCGTTTACACTTAAAAATGCCGTAGCAAACACAAGTGAAACTATTGTCATAAGCTTTATTAGAATGTTTATTGACGGTCCTGAGGTGTCTTTAAACGGATCACCTACAGTATCACCGACAACCGCGGCCTTATGCGCTTCGGAGCCCTTACCGCCGTCCTTCATACTCTCAATATACTTCTTTGCATTATCCCAGGCACCGCCTGAATTAGCCATAAATATAGCCATCATAACACCGCATACAAGTGCACCTGCAAGAAGTCCTCCTAAGCTTTCAACGCCTAAAAGAAAGCCTACTAAAAGCGGAACAACAACTGCCATAATTCCCGGCAAAATCATTTCGTGCAAAGCGGCATTTGTTGAAATTGAGACACATCTTGTATAGTCAGGCTTGTCGGTACCCTTTAAAATTCCGGGCTTTTCTTTGAACTGTCTGCGTACCTCATCAATCATTTTGTTTGCGGCTTTTCCTACACTACTCATAGTAAAAGCGGAGAACAGGAATGGAAGCATTGCGCCGATAAACAGTCCAACAACAACCTTTGGGTCAAGAATGCTCATTGAATTTTTTGCGATTCCTACTGTTTCGGCATATGAAGCAAATAGTGCAAGAGCCGTCAAAGCGGCAGAGCCTATGGCAAAGCCTTTTCCGATTGCGGCGGTAGTGTTGCCGACTGAATCAAGCTTATCGGTTATTTCTCTTACGCTTGGGTCAAGCTCGCTCATTTCAGCGATACCGCCTGCATTGTCGGCAATAGGACCGTAAGCGTCAACTGCAACTGTTGTTCCTGTTGTGGAAAGCATACCCACAGCCGCAATAGCAATACCGTAAAGACCGAAAAATTTGTATGAAACAAGAATACCTATTGATATAAATATGATAGGAACAGCAGTTGATTTTAATCCAACGCTCATACCTGTGATTATGTTTGTGGCGGCACCTGTTTTTGATGCTTCGGCTATTTCCTTAACATAATTATATCTGTCAGAGGTATAGATTTCAGTAAGCTTTCCGACAGCAGTTCCCACAATCAAGCCTGCAAGTATGCACCAAAAAGCATTAAGACTGTTATTAAACATAAGAAGCGAACAAACAAGCGCAGAAATAATTACGATAGCTGTTGATACATATTCACCTAAGTTAAGGGCTTTTTGAGGATTTTTTCCTTTTCCGGCCTTAACGAAGAAAACAGATATTATTGAGCCGATAATTCCCGCGGCACAGATTATAAGCGGAAAATATGCCTGCTTTAAATCGGATGTGCCTGCCAAAAGTGCAAGAGTAATTGCGGAAATTATTGAGCCTACATATGATTCAAACAAATCTGCACCCATGCCGGCAACATCGCCTACATTGTCGCCAACATTATCTGCAATAGTTGCAGGGTTTCTCGGGTCATCCTCGGGTATTCCTGCTTCAACCTTTCCTACCAAGTCTGCACCTACGTCAGCAGCCTTTGTATATATTCCGCCGCCGACTCTTGCGAATAACGCAATTGAAGAAGCACCGAGAGAAAATCCTGTTAGAATATTTACTCTGTCAGGATTATTTCTTATAAGCAAAAGGAATATCAAGCTTACACCTAATACACCAAGTCCCACAACAGACAGACCCATTACTGCACCGCCGCTGAATGCAACTTTAAGTGCAGATGACATTCCTTCCTCTTTAGCGGCATTTGCGGTTCTGACATTTGCCTTTGTTGCAACAGTCATACCGAAATAACCGGCAAGGGTCGAAAATAATGCACCTGCAAGGAAGCAAAGTGCAGTAATCCATCCGTTTGGAAGAAGCAGTCCGATTAACAGAAATAAAACAGCAACAAAAAATATAAGCACCTTGTATTCCGAAAACAGAAATGCTTTTGCACCTGATGAAATTGCATCTGCAATTTCCTTCATTCTGTCATTTCCTGCATTCTTTTTTGATATGGATATTGCTGTAATTAAAGCAAATATTAATGCTATAGCTCCTAAAATAGGAACAGCAACAACTATATTATCCATAAAATCACTCCTATATCTATACTATTTTAATTTTACCACTGTTTTATTTTTTAGTCAATAAAAAAAGACATAAGTCTAATTTGTATTAGTTATTTATAACATAAAAAGCAGAAGCTTATGCTCCTGCTTTTGATATAATTAGTATTTAGTTTATTACTGATTGTTTGCCTGATCTTTAGCATTCTGCTCTGCAAGTCTTTCAGCTCTCTTGTCAGCAAGCTCAACAATCATCTGCTGCTGAAGGTCGCCGTGGATAGGATAGAGGATAAATGAAACACCGTAAAGTCCTCTTGCAAGAGCAGGAAGAATACAGAATACTGCCCAAATACCGTTAAGCATTGTTGTATCAGTCTGAGGAATAGCGTTACCCAGAGAGTCGGTAAGTGGTACATAATTAATCCAAGTAAGTACCATACCTGAAAGCCAGCCTGTAACCGATGTAGCAAGCTTACCAAAATAGCCCTGAACAGTTGTAACGAGAGCCTCGTTACGAAGACCGTGCTTCCATTCCATATAGTCGAGGGCTTCTGCAGTAACAATCTGACCGCTTACATTAAGAATCTTATTTGGAAGTCCGCAGATTGTAAGTGCAAAGATTACCCAAATGAGATTAAGTATGTAATGGTCGTGGAAATTCTGACCGAATGGGTGATATCCGATAAGGAAAAGACCCATATATGCAAAGAAACCGAACAATCCTGCAATAATTGATGTAGTTCTTGCACCGAGCTTCTTTACCATTTTAGCAGCAAGCGGAACCATAATGTAGTTAGGTATACCCGTGAACAGACCGCATATTGTCTGATTCATAAGAGAACCTGTATTGTTAAGCCAGAAATACTGCTCGGAGGAACCGCCGACAGCCTTAAAGGAGTTAAAGAAGTTAGCTAAAATAACTGCTAAAAGAGGTCTGTTTGTGATAATGTTTTTGAGGGACTCAAGAACAGACGTTTCTCTGATTTCTTCACGGCTCATAAGCGGAACACGTTCACGCATATTGAAAAAGCCGAAAACAGCAAATACAGCCGCAAGAATAAGCATAAAGTAAGCAAAGCCGGTGTAAATACCACGCATTGTAAACTTACTGCTTATTTTCGGAAGTAATGTTACAAGCACAGGAACGAGAGAGGGAAGCCATGTACCGAAAAGCTCAAAGAACTTGGTCGTTGTAATAAGGTTATTACGTTCATCGGTATTCGGGGTGATGTTGTAAATCATAAGTCCCCAAGCTCCGAAATAGCTCATACCAAGACCGTAAATAACAATAGCAACTGCTGCCCATACTACCTTCTGCGTAGCGTTAATATCCGGTGCCGAGAACATCATTGCTCCACCGATAACCCAAAGGGGAAGAGGAATGATGAAGAACGGCCTGATTCTGCCCCAACGTGTACGGGTACGGTCAATGATAAGACCTGAAATCGTATCATCTACAGCATCATAGACCGAAGCAAAAAGATTAATATTTGCATAAGCAGTTGTATTCAGCTTAAGGAACTGAATCATAAAGAATTCCTTAAATGCATCAACAAACTGTGAAAGGTTCTTCTGTCCGAAATTTACAAGAACATAAGCCGCTATTTCCTTTGGTGTAAGATAACGCTTATGGGTGTAGGCAAGCTTATCAAGCTCGTCCATTTCATCTTGAGTTAAATCTTCGGTAATAACATCTTCTGCCAAAAATATTCCCTCATTTCTTAAGCCGACGACAGCGATTAATAAATCAACTTCGGCTATATTGATAATAACAACACAATAGTATCATATATTGAATTTTAAATCAATAGTTTTTAAAACATTAATTGTAAAAAATCGTATGCAGTATATACCGTTTTCCGACACAATAATTTTTATTTGCCGATAAAATTATTTATTTAGAATTTGTATTGACATTCAGTTAAAATAATTATAAAATGACAGAGTAAGTAACTATTTGAAAGGGGTACGGTTTTATGGCAAGTACCTGTCCTAACTGCGGAAAAAAATTACATATATGGGACGTGAAGGCTGAATGCTCTGCCTGCGGAGTTTCTATTCCTAATTATAACTGGCAGGCAAGACTTGAAGAGGATAATATTAAGGCTGAAAAGCAGTTTGCTTCGTTTTATAAAACGCTTAATAGAATTGCTTATTCAATTTGGGGTACAAAGCTTAGAATTGCAAGGCTTGTTCTTACTTTTCTGCCTGCTATCGGTTTTATTCTTCCTTGGGCTACAATTAAAAGTGACGGAGAAAGCTTTGATTTAACTATCTATTCTCTGTTCAACGGTAACAAGTCCCTGATTGAATTTTTCCAGAGCTTTTTCGGTGATACAAGCCTGTTCTTTACGAATATGAAATTTGAAGGCTACAGCGGTGCCGTTACCTTTGGATTTATAGGCTATATCCTGTTTGTTCTCAGTGCATTGCTTATTGTCATTGCATTTTTCTTAAACATAATTATGTGTAAGCACCCTAAAACAAAATCTACAGTTGTTTTTGATGCTTTGTCAATTTTGGCATCTGTTGCATCTGTAGTAATGTTTGTTATGTCCGGCTCTGTTGGTGCTCAGCAGGTTGCTTATAATTTCGGAGATATGGCTGTATATAATGCATCTGCTTCTATTTCATGGGGATACTTCGTTGCGCTTGCACTCCTTCTTGTAGCAATGGGAATTAACATTGCCGTTGCCAAGGCTCCTGCAAAGAGCGACGAACAGCTTGAAGAGGAAAGACTTGCAAGAAAAGCCGCTAAGGAAGAAAAGGAACGTCAGCAGGAAATTGAAAAAGAAAAGGCTCGTGAGGCCGCAGCAAAAGCCGCTGAAGAAGAACAGAAGAAGGTTGTTGAAGAGGCAAAAGCAAAGCTTGCCGCTAAAGCAGACAGAAAAAGGAAATGATAATAAATTTTCAGAGAGGCGATTTTTAAATCGCTTCTCTTTTTTCTTGACCTAATACCTGCGTTTTGGTATAATCAAATAGGTGATGATTTTATGAATAATACAGACATTGTTGAAAATAAAGAAAAAAAGAAAATTAAGCTTAGTAAAAAATCAAAGGCAGGAATAATTGTTTTAACTGTTGTTGCCGTAATCGGTATAATTGTTGCTCTTTGCGCCGCAAATAAAACTGCACTGACGGCAGAGGTTACATATATATTTATGCCAAAGGTAATTGATACAAGCGAATATGATTCAAGCCTTGATTTAGTTTTGTATGTTGAAAAAAATAAAGATTTTAATGCAAAAAAGGATGCAGATGAGCCTTTAAAAGCATTTAAGTATTATTATTATGACGATAACGAAAAAAAGGTATCACTCAATTATGATGATATGGTTTTTGAGGGTACGGATAATGAAATGATGGCTTGTGCTCAGTTTTATCTTGAAGCTGTAAAAAGCCTGAATACCTTTGTCAAAGCAATTAAAATTATAGCAGTAATTTTAGTTGTTTTACTTGTTGTCGGCGGCTTAGTTCTTTGGTTTGTTTTATGGTCAAAAAAGTATGATATGGAAAAGGAAGCTTACAATCAAAAGGTTAATTCGTCAGCTAAAAGCAAGAAGAAAAAGAAGAAATAACAGTCGGGAGCAGGCTTTTGCTTGCTCTTAACTTTAATTTTTGTTATTCAATATATTTGCAGTGAGGTAATTTTATGGGATATGATATGCTTTTTTCACCTATGAAAATAGGAAATGTTGAAATTAAAAACAGAGTTGTTATGGCACCTATGTGTATGGGCTTCGGGCAGTATAACGGCTGTGCAACCGAAACAATGATGGATTATTATGAGGAGCGTGCAAAGGGCGGAGTGGGCCTTATTTTTACTGAAATAACTCGCATAAATGATATTACAGGTGCTTCCTCCTTCGGTCAGCTTGGTATGAGCCACGATTATCAAATTCCTGCACTCAAGGAAATGGCAGACAGAATACATAAGCACGGCTGTAAGGTTATGGTTGAGCTTCATCATCCCGGCAGACAGAATCTCGGCTTGATGATAGGCACCGTTCCTATCTGTAATGTCGGAAGCAAGGTTATGGGTGATTTATATACTAAAATTCTTACAGGCTGTGTTATTCCTCCGGGAAAGAAGCTTCAGGATAAGGATATAGTTGCCAGAGTAGTTGCTCCCAGCAAATGTGAAAAAAGTAAAATGAGCGAAAGCGTCAACAGATCTCTTTCCAACAAGGGCGTAAAAAAGCTTATTTGTCAGTTTATTGAGGGAGCTGTCAGAGTTCAGAAAGCAGGCTGTGACGGCGTTGAGCTTCATGCCGCTCATGGATATTTAATTCAGCAGTTTCTTTCACCGAACACTAACCACCGTACAGATGAATACGGCGGCAGCTTGGAAAACAGAATGAGATTTCTCCTTGAAATTATCAGAGGAATCAGAAAAAACTGCGGTAAAGATTTTCCGATTGTTGTACGTCTTTCCGTTGATGAAATGTACAGTAAAATCGGTAAACCCGAAAAAGGCTACAATCTTGAAGAAGGACTTAAAATGGCGAAAATTCTCAGCGATGAGGGAATAGATGCAATTGATGTATCCTCTGCCGCCTATGACACCTTTAACTATTGGCTTGAGCCGACAACCTTTGATTGCGGCTGGAGAAAATATCTTGCCGAGGAAGTTAAAAAGGTTGTTAATATTCCCGTAATTGCCGCAAATCTTATCCGCTCACCACAGCAGGCTGAAAAGCAGCTTGAGGACGGTATTCAGGATTTTGTTTCACTTGGCAGACCGCTTATTGCTGACCCTCATTGGGTAGAAAAGGTTGAAAACGGTAATGAGAATTTAATTAAGAGATGTGTTTGTTGTCTTTACTGCTTTGAAAGTATGATGCACAATGCTTATAAATATGACCACGGCAAATGCTCTGTCAATCCTTTTGTGGGAAGAGAGAGGACAGTTCTTTCTAAAAACGGAAACGGCAGAAAAGTCGTAATCATCGGTGCAGGCTCAGCAGGTCTTACTGCCGCAGAGCTTCTTGCAGACAGAGGCTTTAATGTTACCGTTTTTGAGAAAGAAGATACTGTCGGTGGTCAACTTAACCTTGCAAGCAAGCCGCCTCATAAGGAAAAGCTGAATTGGGTTTGTACCGATTTACTCAGTAACGTGCTTGCAAAAAATGTTGATGTTAAATTTAACACCAAGGCTGATAAGGCTCTTATTGACAGTATGAAGCCTGACATCGTTATAAACGCGACAGGCGGCAATGCTATTCAGCCTAAAGCTTTTACAGGTGACAATGTGTCTACAGTTACTGAAATTCTCAATGGTACTGTTATGCTTAAAAATAAAAAGGTTGCCGTTATCGGTTCGGGCATGACAGGACTTGAAACAAGCGAGCTTCTCGTTTCACAGGGTAACAGAGTTACTATTGTTGAAATGGCTGATTCTATTGCACCGGGTGCATGGTTCCAGCATGTTGATGATGCTATGCCAAAGCTTGAGGAGGCAGATACAGAATTTTTGACAGGTCATAAGCTCCTTGCAATTAAGCCAAACGGTATTGAGCTTGAAAGGCTCAGCAGCGGTACTAAGGTATTCGTTGAGGCTGATTATGTAGTTTTATCACTTGGCGTCAGACCCGATACATCTTTGTTTGATGAAATTAAGGAGTCGAAAGATTACAAAGTGTATAATATCGGTGACAGCGTTAAGATAGGCAGAATAGCAAATGCTACCGAATCTGCATATCAGCTTGTTTCACAAATTGATTAATTTTTGAGAGGTTTATATGTTTTCCCCAAGAGAGCTTTTAAGAAAAAGATTAGATGACTTAAATGAAAAAATCAGCGACAATCTTGATTTTGATTTCAGTGCTGTCAGTAGGAATATAAACACTATTGATGAGTTTAACAATGAAATATATTATAGGTTTTTAAGTGGGGAAAAGCTTTATTTCAGAGGGGAAAGGACCAATAGTCATACAAGGCATCTTCTTCCCACAATGCTTAGAAATCCCGACCTTCTGTTTGCAAACAACGATTTGGGAATTGTACATATTGACGCTGATTATATTTATAAATTTTATTCTTCTCTCGGAAGCTTTGTTGAAGTGTTCCACAATACTATGGGCGTCGCTGACAGGGATCATCTCTATGACATATGTGCCTTTGCACAGCATTATTGTCACTTTTCGCCATTAATAGATTTTACTAAAAGTATATATCCTGCTCTTTCTTTTGCCCTTAAGGACAGAAAAGCATATGATGACGATATAGTTTTATATGTAGTTGAGCTTAAGGACGATAATGATTATACCACAGATATAAAAACCGCAAACAAATGGCTCAGCGAGCTTGATGTTTATGCAAGCTGTTTTGATGAGGAAAATATCAGAACTGCCGTAAAAGAAATGCTTGAAAGCAGAAAGGTGCCTCAGGGTGATGAATTTAAAATTCACCTTGACCGCATGAGCTCAAGACCTATCCCTACTGCTAAGCTTATTGATGTTCCGACAAATACTCGTATGCGTTTTCAGCAGGGCGTCTTTTTGATGCTTAATGATTTTCAGCTTTTTAATGTTTCATATTTTACAAAAAATATTCGAGATCATTTCTATATAACCAAGTATATTATTAGCAGGGATTTATGTATTTCCTTGCTTGAGCTTGTTGAAAAAGAGGCTCCCTGGTATTCGTATAAGTATTTAACCGACGTTGAATCGGCATTTAAAATTGCTATAGAAAGCTGATATAAAAAATGCACTGAATTTTCAGTGCATTTTTTGTTGCTTATTTTTCTGTGATTTCTGTTGCCGTGAAACCTGCATCGGCAACTGCTTTTGAAAGCACTTCGTTGCTGATTTCATTTGAAAGCTTAACTGTAGCCGTTTTCTTTTTTAAATCAACCTTGGCTGATTTAACACCATCCAAGCCTTCAAGTGCTGTTTTAACGGCGTTGACGCAGTGCTCACAAGCCATTCCTTCAACAGTAATTATTTTCTTCATTATTTAAACCTCCTTAATCTTAATGCGTTTAATACAACAGTAACTGAGCTTAAGCTCATACAGGCGGCTGCAATCATCGGATTTAACGTCCAACCGAATATGCCGTAAAAACAGCCTGCTGCTAATGGTATGCCAAGACAGTTATAAAAGAATGCCCAAAAAAGATTTTCTCTTATATTTTTCAAGGTCTTTTTGGAAAGTCTGATAGCTTTTTCTACATCTGTCAGCCTGTCTGATACAAGTACAATGTCGGCAGATTCAACTGCTATGTCCGAGCCTGCTCCTATTGCAATACCAACATCTGCACGGGTAAGAGCAGGGGAATCGTTAATTCCGTCGCCCACCATTGCAACAATTTTACCGCTTTCAATAAGTTCACGGATTTTTTCTTCCTTGTCCTGTGGCATTGCCGAGGCAATAAAGCTTTTAATACCTGCTTGCTGAGTTATTGCATAAGCAGTCAGCTCGTTATCTCCTGTAATCATAATTGTTTCAGCGTGTATGCTTTCTATAGCTTCCTTGGCATCATCCTTTATTTTATCGGCTACTGCAATAGTAAATAAATATTCATCGTCACAGGTGAAAATAATAGGCGTTTTTCCCTCGTACGAGTACTGATTGTCACTGAAGCCTGTTAATCTTTCGTTACCTGCCTTATAAGTTTTTCCGTCGATTACCGAAACAATACCCTGACCTATGACATATTCGCCATTTTCTATTTTTAGAAGCTTTGCTCCTTTTTCTTTACAAAAACTGCATATAGCAGCTGACAGAGGGTGGTCGGAAATATTCTCGACAGTGTAAGCAATATCAAGATATTTTTCGTCGGTTATGTCAGTAACGTACATTTTCCCTTGAGTAATCGTGCCGGTCTTGTCAAAAACAACTGTATTGCATTTTCCGAGATTTTCTAGGGCAGAAGCGTCTTTGAACAAAATACCGTTTTCTGCACCCTTTCCGGTTCCTATCATTATTGCGCAGGGAGTTGCAAGCCCCAAGGCACAGGGACAGCTTATTACAAGCACGGCTACTCCTACTGAAAAAGCAAATTCAAAGCCTTTTCCTAAGATAAGCCATACTGCAAAAGCAATAACTGCAATAATAATTACAGCAGGGACAAAGATTGATGCTACCTTGTCTGCAAGCCTTTGAGCAGGTGCTTTAGAAGAGGATGCTTCCTCAACAAGTGCAATAATTCTTGAAAGCGTAGATTCTTCTCCAACGGCAGTAGCTTTAAAAATAAAATTACCGTTTTTATTAACAGTTCCGCTGATAACTTTGTCACCGACAGAAAGGTCAACAGGCACGCTTTCACCTGTAACTGCGCTTTGGTCCACCGAGCCGTTACCGTCGGTAATTATACCGTCAACCGGTATTCTCATACCCGGCTTAATAACCACCGAATCGTTTTCCTGTATGAGTGATGATTCAGTTTCTGTTTCTTCGCCGTCTATGAGAATTATACTTTTTTCGGGTACTAAATCAATCAAAGCGTTTACTGCGCTTTTAGTTTTACCTTTGCTTATTACTTCAAGCATTTTACCAACAGTTATTAAAGTCAAAATCATACCTGCAGACTCAAAATAATAGTGACTGTCGGGGAAAAATATCAGCGTTGCAAGGCTGTAAATAAAAGAAGCACCGGAGCCAACTGCAATCAGGCTGTCCATATTCGGATTAAGCTTTATCAAAGCCTTAAAACCATTTGTAAAGAAGCTTCTGTTTATTACCATAATGGGAACAACAAAAATCAGCTGTCCTATTCCGTTCGGTATATGCTCGCCTAATATCCACGGCAAATTGTAATGAAGCATATGTGCCATTGATAGATACATTAGCGGAATGAGGAAAATGACCGATAAAATTACTCTTCTTTTCATTTCCTTGATTTCTTTGGAATTATCTGATTTTTTTAGTTTAAAAGGCTCACAGCCGTAGCCTGCTTTTTTTACAGCATTAACAATTTCCTCGGTATCACAGGAATATTCTACTGTCATTGTGCCTGCAAGCAGGTTGACGCTGACGCTTTCACAAATAGGGGATAAAGCCTTTTCAACTCTTGCAGAGCAGGCTGAACAGCTCATTCCCGTAACATAAAACTTTTGTTTCATATATAACCTCTAATTTTTTATTTCATAAGCTTTTGAAGCGTAGCAAGTAAATCGTCAATGGTTTCTTCTTTACCCGCTTTAATATCTTCTGCAACGCAGGTTTTTATATGCGTTGAAAGCAGTTCCTTGTTAAAAGAGTTTAAGGCGGCATTTGCAGCGGCTACTTGGGTTATTATGTCAGTACAGTATGCATCCTGCTCAACCATCTTTTTAATCCCTCTAATCTGACCTTCAATTCTGCTGAGTCTGTTTATGAGAGCTTTGTGCTCTTCGGGTGTTCTTTCCTTCTTTTTGTGACAGCAAGTGCTTTCCATTGTCATTCCTCCTTATACCCTATATGGGTATATTATATACCTATATGGGGTATATGTCAACTATATAATCCTTTATTCTTACAAATTTGTAATGGAAGGAATATGTATTTTATGCTATTATTTATGTATAATATTTTATTTGGTGATTATATGGATATTTTTATTTTAGAGGATGATAAGGCTATAGGTATCGGCATTACATATTCACTTGAAAATGAGGGATATACTGTTACACTTGCAAAAACCGTTGAGGAGGCCTATGAGATTATTAGTGAGAAAGTATTTTCGCTTTATATTCTTGATTTAACCTTACCCGACGGCAGCGGATATGATGTTTGCAAAAAAATAAAGGAGCAGGGTGATTTACCTGTGATTTTTCTTACTGCATTTGATGATGAGGTCAATGTGGTTATGGGCTTTGAGCTTGGTGCTGATGATTATATTTCAAAGCCGTTCAGAGTTAAGGAGCTGCTTGTTAGAATTAAAAGCGTTCTCAGGCGCTATAGCAAGGACTCTGCGGACGGAACTATTAAAATTAAAAATCTCACAGTCAACACCAATGAAGCAAAGGTTTACAAAGACTGTGAAGAAATAATATTGACCGCTATGGAATATAGGCTTTTGCTTATTCTTCTTAACAACAGAGGTATAGTCCTGTCGAGAAATCAGCTGCTTGAAAATATTTGGGACATTGACGGAGATTTTGTTGAAGATAACACTCTGACAGTTTACATAAAAAGACTCAGAGATAAAATTGAGGAGGACCCTGCAAAGCCTGTTTTTATAAAAACAGTCAGAGGTATGGGTTATGTGATTGAAAATGATTAACAGTAATGCTAAAAAAATAATTTTCTCAGGTGTGGCATTAACTTTTATAAGTACAGCCATATGCCTTTTTATCAAGCCTGTATGCGCAATAGTATGCCTTGTGGGCGGAGGCTTGCAGGTTTTCTTATTCTACCTTTTTACATTGAAAAGATATAAGGAAATCAATGAGCTTAATAATTATCTTTCCGTTGTTTGTACAGGAAATTTTGACCTTGATATAGACAGCAATGCAGAGGGAGAGCTTTCTATTCTTAAAAATAATTTGTATAAGGTTATTGTTCTGTTAAGGTCACAAAATGAACTGCTGACAAAGGAAAGGCGTTATCTTTCCGATTCTCTTGCAGACATTTCACATCAGTTAAAGACCCCCTTAACCTCAATGATGGTTATGACAGATTTAATCAAGGAGGACGTCAGCAGGGACAAGCAGAAAGAATTTGTTTCGATTATAGAAAATCAGCTTGATAAAATGAAATGGCTTATTACAAATTTGCTTAAGCTTTCAAAGCTTGATGCAGACACGGCTGATTTTAAAATTGTGAATATATCTGCAAAAGATGTTATAAGCGACAGCATAAAGCCATTCCTTGTTATGATGGACCTTAAGGGCATAACGCTAAATAACCTTTCAGATGATTTTATCTTTAAGGGTGACAAAAACTGGACTGACGAAGCCGTTTCAAACGTAATTAAAAATTGCATTGAGCATACTGAAAAGGGTGGAGAAATAACAGTCTCCACTGAAAGTACAAACATATATAATTCAATATTTATCAAGGATAACGGTTGCGGCATTTCAAAGGAGGATTTGCCCCATATTTTTGAGAGATTTTATCACGGTAAAAATTCCTCAAGCGACAGCGTCGGCATCGGTCTTGCCCTTGCAAAGACTGTAATGGAAAAGGAAAAGGGAACAATACTTATCAAAAGTCAGGAAAATATAGGCACGGAATTTGAAATGAGATTTTATAAATATATAGTGTGAGCGAATATTACCAAACTGTAATATTTATGTCACGTTAGTGTAAGTTTGAAATTATACGATATAGCCACGAAAGGAGATTACAATATGAAAATTCTTGAGGTTAAAAATCTATCTAAAACATACGGTAAGGGCGACACTCTTGTTAAAGCTCTTGACAATGTTTCTTTCTCTGTTGAACAGGGAGAATTTGTGGCTATTATCGGACCGTCAGGCTCCGGTAAATCAACCTTGCTTCACATTTTAGGCGGTGTTGATGTTCCCACAAGCGGACAGGTCATTATTAATGATACTGATATTTCTACTCTTGATGAAACGGCGCTTGCTATTTTCAGACGAAGACAGATAGGTCTAATTTATCAGTTTTATAATCTTATCCCTATTTTAACAGTTGAAGAAAATCTTACGCTTCCGCTTCTTCTTGACGGCAGAAAGCCGGACAAAAGAATTACCCAAAATCTTGTAGAAAAGCTTGGACTTTCACAAAGGCTCAATCATCTTCCCAGTCAGCTTTCAGGCGGTCAGCAACAGAGAGTTTCAATCGGCAGAGCACTTATTAATAATCCTGCTCTAATGCTTGCAGACGAGCCGACAGGTAATCTTGACAGCGAAAACAGTCGAGAGATTGTTTCTCTTTTAAGACATTTTAATAAAGAGTACAAGCAAACAGTTATTATTATTACTCACGATGAAAAAATCGCTATGTCCGCAGATAGAATTATTTCTATTGAGGACGGAAAAATTACGAGAGATGAGGTGAGTATGGGTTGAACATAGTAAATAAATTAACCCTGCGCCACCTTAAAGAGAATAAAAGCAGAACAGTTATTACTACACTCGGTATCTGCGTTTCCGTTGCAATGATTACGGCAGTATTTGTTGCAATGGCATCATTTCTTAACCTTTTCGGTGATGTAACAATCATCGGCTGCGGTGACTATCACGCAAGGTTTTATGATATCACGCAGGAGCAATTAAGCTCTTTGGAAAATGACAGCAGAATTAAAGAAACAGGAATTTATATCACACCTGAAAATTCTTCAATTCTTCTTAAGAACAGAAAAACAGACAGGCTTGGCACATGTGAAATTCTTATCGGTGACGAGGTATTTTTAAGTCAAATGCTTACGTCGGAATGTGACGGCGCACTCCCTAAAAATGAAAACGAGGTTGCCATTGAGCAAAGCCTGCTTGATAAAAACGGTCTCGACCTTAAAATCGGTGACAAAATCACCTTTGCCCAAGGCATAAGATACATTAAAGAAAATGGGCAAGACGTATCTGTTGTAGGTGATTATTACTACCCTGATGAGAAATTCCTTGCCGACAATTTTAAGGAATACACTATTACTGCCATTCTTCACGACAACCCTGCTACAAGATTCACTCCTGTTTTCAGAGGTATGAGCGAGGAGGAAAAAGCAGGTGTTGTAAGTGCATCAATTCAACTCAGTGAATTAAACTATAAATCACTTGACACCGTCAAAGCAATTATCAAGGATTACAAAATTTCCGATTCTGAAATTAACACAGATTATCTTGAATCATTTTTAGCAATAGACGAGAACAGCTATATTGCAAAATCACTTTTACCTATGGCGGCTATTATTCTTGTTATAATTATGATTGCGTCGGTGGTTCTTATTTATAATGCCTTCGGTATGTCACTTTCGGAGCGTATAAGATATCTGGGTATGCTTGCATCTGTGGGTGCCACAAGAAAGCAGAAGAAGATGTCAGTTTACTATGAGGGTATAGTTTTAGGCTGTATCGGAATACCTGTAGGAATTATTGCCGGCATTATCGGTATCGGAATAACGCTTAAGGCAGTTGGAAATAGAATCATTTCAACAGGTATGATCTTAGGTGTTTCCGACAGTAATATGGAAATGAAAACCGTAGTTCCCGTTTGGACAATTATCGGTATTATCCTAATCAGCATTTTAACAATTTTCATTTCCTGCTTTGTGCCGTCAAGAAAGGCGTCAAAAATTACACCTATTGACGCAATCAGGCAAAGCAATGAGGTTAAGCTAAAGGCTAAAAGGCTTAAGTCACCTAAAATCATCCGCAAAATTTTCGGCTATGAGGGTGAGCTTGCATATAAGAATTTAAAGCGAAACGGCAGAAAATCAAGAGTAATAACCGGCTCTATTGCACTTTCAATCATTCTGTTTTTGAGCTGTAACTATTTCTGTTCAATGCTTACTCAGGCAAATTCTCTTGATATGGATGTTCCTTATCAGGTGCAGGCAATGGTTGCCTACAGTGACAGGGAAAAATTTGAAGAGGATATAAAAAATATAGGCGGTATTGACAATTACTACTCGGTTAACAACAAATATGTTTACTGCGGAGGAAACAATGAAATCATTGAAAAGAATTTTGAAAATAAGGAATATCTTACTCCGTCATACAAAAATCTTTTCAGCTCCTCAATCGGTTTATTTATCCACGCCATAGATGACGATGATTTTAACGAAATCTGCAAAGCTAACAAAATTGACTATAATCAATTTTACGGCGAGGATACAAAATGTCTTATTCTCAATGACATAACGCACAAGGGCACCGGAGAAAAGGTGTTCAATAACAAAATCATAGGTCAGCATATTAAAGCAAATGATAGTGAATATACAAATGCCTTTGATTATGAAATCGGCGGACTTGTGAATTTTGACAAGGATAATTATGCCTTCCGTCTTTCAATGAAAAATAATCTTGCAGGGTATATTCCATTAAGCCAATATGCTAAAGATTACATGGCACAAGGCGGTACTGATGATATAAATTTACTCATAGGAATTGAAACCGAAAAGCATGCAGAGGTTAAGGAAGAGCTGACAAATCTTTTTGAAGAAAAAGGATATTTAAATACCTATGTCAGCGACTATTCCGAAATCATGCAAATGATGAACACTCTTGTATTCGTCATTGAGGTTTTCGTTTACGGCTTTATTTCCTTGATTACCCTTATAACCATTGCAAATATAATAAATACAATTTCAACAAACATTCAGCTTCGCAAAAAGGAATTTGCAATGCTTAAGTCTGTCGGTACAACTCCCAAGGGCTTTAGAAAAATGATTAGCCTTGAAAGCGTATTCTACGGCTTAAGGGCTGTAATCTTCGGCATACCAATTAGCGTGATTATCAGTATTGTTCTCAACAAAACAATGTCAACAACTGCTATTCCGTTTATATTTGACTGGAGGATGTATCTGATTGTAATTGCAGTTGTGTTTGCAATAATCGGCATTACAATGCTGTTCTCTGTATCAAAGCTAAAGGATGACTCAATCGTTGAAACGCTTAAGGAAGAAATAAACTAAAAAAATACTCCTTACCTAAGTATAGGTAGGGAGTATTTTGTCTTTTACAGTATGATAAGCTCCTTAGTGATTTTAGAAAGATTTTCTCTGCCTCTCGGTGAAAGGTAAAGCAAATCTTCAATTCTTATTCCAAATTTGTCGGGTATATAAATACCCGGCTCAATGGAGGTAACATTTCCTGCTTCAAAGGTGTCTGTGCTATTCGGTGAAGCGTTGTAGCCCTCGTGAATTTCAAGCCCTACACCGTGGCCTAAGCCGTGTCTGAAATATTTTGCCATATCCTTTTCGTTTAAAACATCATATGAAGCCTTGTAAACATCTGAACATTTTACACCGTCTGCAAGGGCTTTTATACCAGCCTTTTGAGCTTTTAGCACAAGATTATAGCATTCAATCATTTCGTCAGTTGCGTGGCCAACGGCAACCGTTCTTGTCATATCGGAATGATACCCGTGATATGTTGCACCGAAATCAAAGAGAACAAAATCACCCTCTTTAATTTTTCTTTCGTCAGGAACACCGTGGGGCATTGACGTATGTGCACCCGTTAGAAGTATCGTATTAAAGCTGACGCCGTCGGAGCCGTTTTTTGCCATAATATAGTCAAATAGTGCCGCTAATTCTTTCTCGGTTTTGCCTGCTTTAACCTCGGGCAGAAGCTCTAAAAATGACTTCTCTGCTATGTTGTTTGCGTCCTTCATAAGATTGATTTCCCAAGGCTCTTTTTTGTTTCTCAGACTCATCATCTTATTGTTAAGGCTGACAAATTCAACATCCTTCAAGGTCTTTTTATATGCATTATATTTTGCAAGTGAAATTGTTTCATTTTCAAAGAGCAGCTTTTTAATATTGTTGTCAATGCAGATTTTATTAACCTCGTCAGTAAATTTACTCTTAATTTCGGTTACCTTAAGTCCTGTTTTTTGTGCGTGATTGCAGGCAGCTTCAGTATATCTTGAATCAACAATATGATAGCCTTCTCCCTGATTAGTAATTATAACAGCACCCTCGCTGGGTGAAAATCCGCAGGCATAGTGCATATTGCTTTCATCTAAAAGTAATATGCCGTCACATCTGCTTTCTCTTACTAAATTTGAAATTTTTTCCAAGTTCATATAATCAATTCCTATCAATAATATGGGATTAATATATCACTGTGCAGTATACTTGTCAATATACATAATATTTTACAGATATAATTATTGACATTTTAAAATTGATGTGATACTGTTTCATTAAAAAAGAAACGGAGCAAAATTATGGAAAAATACTTAATTAATCCTAACCAAAAAATAAGCAAAATTAATAAGGATATATACGGAAATTTTTCAGAGCATCTCGGCAGATGTATATATGAAGGCATCTATGTCGGAGAAAATTCCGCTATTGAAAATGTAAACGGAATGAGATGTGACGTAGTAAATGCATTAAAGGAAATGGGACTTCCTGTTCTCAGATGGCCGGGGGGCTGTTTTGCTGACGAATATCATTGGAAGGACGGTATCGGTCCTAAAGAGACAAGAAAGAAAATGGTGAATACCCATTGGGGCGGTGTTGTTGAGGATAATTCCTTCGGCACCCACGAGTATTTTGAGCTTTGCCGTCAGCTTGGATGTGATACATATATTAATGGAAACGTCGGTTCGGGTACTGTTGCGGAAATGAATGAGTGGGTTGAATATATGACCTTTGACGGTGTTTCACCTATGGCAGAGCTTCGTAAGAAAAACGGTCAGGAAAAGCCGTGGAAAATTAAATATTTCGGCGTCGGAAATGAATCTTGGGGCTGCGGCGGAAATATGGACCCTGAATATTACGGCTGTCTGTTTAAGCAGTATAATACATATGTTAGGGATTACGATTCTAATAATAAAATTAAGCGTATTGCCTGCGGACCTAACGGTAACGATTACCACTGGACAAAGGAGGTAATGGATAAGGTTAAGCACAAGGCTCAGGGTATAGCTCTTCATTATTATACTGTTCCCGGAGATTCATGGGAGAACAAAGGCTCTGCTACGGATTTCACAACTGAAGAATATTATAAGACAATCTGCAAGGCATTTAGAATTGAAGAAATAATCAATAATCATATTGCCGTTATGGATAGCGTTAATCCTCAAAAATGGGTACAGCTTATTGTTGATGAGTGGGGAACCTGGTACGATGTAGAGCCGGGAACTAATCCCGGATTTCTCTACCAGCAAAATACTATGAGAGATGCTGTTGTTGCGGCTTTGACCTTAAACATTTTCAATAAGCATTCAGACAGAATTATGATGGCAAATATTGCGCAGGCGGTTAATGTGTTGCAGTCTGTAATTCTTACCGACGGTGCCGATATGCTTCTGACACCTACCTATCACGTATTTAAAATGTATAAGGATCATCAGGAAAATACTCTTTTAGGTTCATTTATAACCACCGATAGCATAGATACTCCCGACGGAAAAATGACCTGTCCTCAGCTTATTGAGTCTGCCTCGATTGATGATAACGGCGTGATTTATTCAACAATAACAAATACGTCTGACAGCAATAGCACTGAAATTAAATGTCAGATAGCAGACACCGAAATCAGTGAAATTAAGGCAGAAATTCTGACAGGTGATATTCACGATAAAAATGATTTTAGCGATAAGGATGCTGTTACAGTCAAGAATTTTGACGGATTTAATCAGCTTTCAGACGGCTTTACGGCAGTTCTTCCTCCTTGCAGTATAGTTAAATTTACAATAAAGTAATGAGTGAGGTCTGTAAAAGATGTCTGCTTTTGCAGTCAGGTGAGGCAGATGTGTATGAAACCGTTAAAGATTATATTGATAATCTCGAGGATGAATTAAAGGTCAGCGTTGATGAATATAACAGAAGACTGTCATTTTGCAGAAAATGCGATTTTCTTATATCGGGAATGTGCTTAAAATGCGGATGCTACGTTGAAATCAGGGCGGTATTAAAGGAGAAGTCCTGTCCCGATGCTAACAATGTAAAATGGACAGCTTTTTATCAGCAGGAGGAGAAAAATGGGTGACATAAGCAGATACGGACACAGACAGAGAATGAGAGATTTGTATTTGTCAGGCGGTATGGAAAATGCTCCGGACCATAATTTACTTGAGCTTTTTCTGTCACTTGTTATTCCGCAAAAGGACGTCAAGCCCCTTGCATATGATTTGATGAATAAGTTTGGCTCCTTGGAAAATGTTATTAATGCGGACCCGTATGAGCTTATGAATGTTAATGGAGTAGGTGAATCTACCGCTGTAGCAATTTCTCTTATTAAAAGCATCAATAAACGCATAGCGATTAATAAAAATAATAATGTTGTTAAAATAAATTCCAAGCAGGCGGCAGTTGAGTACTGTAAAAATATTCTCGGTGAGGAAACTGTTGAAAAGTTTTTGCTTATCACTTTAACAAACAGTGGTGCTGTCATTAATCACCATATTGTTTTTGTCGGAAATGTTCAGTCCATAAAATTTGACCTGAGAAAATTTATTGAGCTCATACTCCGTGATAATGCCGCAGGTATTATAGTCGCTCATAATCATCCTAAAGGAAGCTCAGAGCCGTCAATGGCTGACACTAAGATTACATCGGATATTATCGGTGCTCTGCGTAATCTGGGTATAAATTTAATTGACCATGTTGTTGTGGGCAGTGAGGACTGCACCTGCTTTTCCGAGATAAAGGAATGTAAAAAATGGTTTAGATAATTGCTGTTTTTTATCTGTAATGTAATATTTTACCTATGTCTGTCAATAATCTAAATATGAGAACTTTTAGATTATTTAACAAGCTTCATACGGTATTTTTAGTACCCTTTATAATCTCCTCTTTATTGATTACATTGTCGGAGATATTAAATCTTATCCACAATACTCCAAATGATGATTTTTCGTCATTATTGGCTAACCTTTCTGTCCTTTTAAATAGGGCAGTGCCCTTTGTTTTTTGCTATTTCACTACGCTGGTGCTTAGCAAGGGGAAAAGGGAATTTAAGGCTTTTTGGAGTGTCTTATGCCTGTTTGTTTCCTTTACCTGTGCAAGAGCGTTCGGTAGTCTGAGCTTTTCATTTTTAGTATCAATTCTTCTTTCCTTCGTATTTTTATACTGCTTTGATAGGCTTCAGCCTTGGCTTGCTTTACTTATGACGGCGATTTTCTCTATGTTGGTAGGTATTCTTTTCGGATATGTCAGCGAGCTTTTTGATAATATGATAATGGCTCTGTCAAAGCTTGTTTCGGGAAAGGGTATGCTGTCGGCTGTTTTATTTTCCGTATGCGATGCTATTTTTTCTTTGTTTGATATAAACAATTTCAGAGAGGCTTTTTTTTATAAAAGCTTTGGTGGATCGTTGCTTTTCGGCGGAGAAATTGTTACAGGTGCCAAGGATTTGTTTTCAGTCGGCTATGGCGGAAAATTAATTTCAACCTATCTTTCCGGCCATTTTTATATGCTTTTTGCATTGGTAGGCATTGCAGGTGCACTTTTTCTTGAGTTGAAAAGCACTCAAAGAATTACGCTGATTATAACTGCAGTATGCTCGATTTTAAGCGGAAATATATTTATTTTTCTGCTATTCATTTTTCTTGAAAGTCCGTTTTTGTTTTTGTCGGCGGCTTCTGTAAATATTCTGTCTTATATATGTGCCTATGCTCTGAATCTTGATATGGGATATATTTATAACGGCTCTTTGTTTGAAATGGTTATTAATATGAATAACGGCGTATATCTTATATCAGGCGGAATAGTGTTTGTGTGCATCGGATTTTTTGTTACAAAATATGTTGTCGAAAAGCACGGAATTTCCGATTGCCTTAATATATACATTCCGACAAGACTTAAAAAAGTTACCGATAACCTTGGCGGTATTACTAATATTATCAGATTTAAGGATAACAAGCTTGAGGTAAGAAATCCTAAATTGATAAATACTCTTGAGCTTGAATGTGAAATTGAAGAAAATGAAGTCAGCAGTAATGATGAGCTTTTTAATGAGCTAAAGGATTACATTTAGTGTGGTAACAGATTATGGATATCAGAGCAGAGCTTTTTAAAAATCAGGATACTGAATATGCAGATTTTCACAGCAGGCTTGTGCCGACTCTTCCACGTGAAAGAATAATCGGAGTACGTATACCTGTTTTACGAAAAATTGCAAAAGCTGCCGCAAAGGAAAACAGCGAAACATTAGATTATTATTATGAAGAAATAATGATAAAGGGTATGAAAATAGGATATGAAAAATGCGATATAGAAAAGCATTTGTCGGATTTAAAGGATTTTGTACCCCTTATTGATAACTGGGCAGTATGTGATTGCTGCTGCTCTACATATAAATTTGCGGAAAAAAATATGACTGCCGTTTGGAATTTCATTGAGCCTTATTTATCGGGCAGTGAATATGAAATCCGCTTTGCAGTCGTTATGATGATGGATTATTTTCTGACAGACGATTATATTGACGCGGTTCTTGAAAAGCTTGCTTCCTTGAATTCAAATGAATATTATGTCAATATGGCAGTTGCCTGGGCATTATCCGTTGCATTTGTAAAATTTGAGGAAAAGGTTTACAAAATTTTAGAAGAAAATCAGCTTCCTTTATGGGTACACAATAAAACAATTCAAAAAATATGTGAGTCCAACAGAGTAGATAAACTAACTAAAGAGAAACTAAAGCAGCTAAAAATCAAATAGAAATAAAATAAGCACCGAATAAACGGTGCTGTTTTTATGCGAAATATTAAGCTCTTTCAACCTTACCTGAGCGAAGACATCTTGTGCAAACATAAACTCTTTTAG
>JBJFHZ010000015.1:0-22456 GCA_051894075.1 Eubacterium sp. | reverse complement strand
GTTTTTTGCAACTGCTATCTTCTCGTCTGCGTGCAGGCTCAGCCTGCCAAACCCTTATTTATCTATCCTGTTTTCTATTTCCTTTACAACATCACTCATTTTTACATCAAGGGCATTGCAGATTCTGTAAAGCGTCTCAAGTGTAGGCTTGCGTTCGCCTCTTTCTATTGCAGAAAGATGTGTTCTGCCGATATCGGCGAGACCGCTTAACACCTCCTGTGAAATGCCCTTTTTCTTTCTGTAGTCTGAAATAACCTCTCCTACTGTTTTTGCATCAAGCGTAGGTATAAACATTAGCATCACCTCAATGGTAGTGTATGCTATATTTCGCCCTAAAATGAATACATATGTTGACAAGTGAATACTTATGTGTTATTATTTTGATAGGAAAAGGGGTGATTTTATGAAAGAAAAATATGAAAAGCCATATACAAACGTTACAAGCTTTAAAACAGTAGATATTATCACAACAAGCGGAAGCGATATTCGTGATGATGACAATATAGTTGACGGCTCTGACGGTTGGTAATAAAACAAATCGGTGAACATTTAGTTCACCGATTTTTCTTATGCTTTATTCTGTTTTTTTAACTCTCTTTCGAGCCAAACCGCACCTAAATCAAGTGCGTTGAAAAGACCTTCCTTTTCACTTTTTTTAATAACCTTATCCTTTGGAGATACATTCGGGTCAGTATCAAGAAGCTGAATTGCAACCTTACCTGATACATTCAAATCTTTAACCTTCTCATCAGAGAGAATGTTAAGACAAACTACATACGGGTCAGCCATACTGCCGTAATAAATTGTTTTGCCGCATCTTACCAAAGGCTTACCTTTGTACTCAAGGAATTTTTCCTTTTTGCTTTCTGCCAAAGATAACCCTCCTTTTTATATAGCTTGCTTAATCAAGATAGGACTTTACCATCGCTGCAAGCAGTTCATCCCTGTCAATTCTTCTAATAAGGCTTCTTGCATTGTTATGCGTTGTGATATATGTGGGGTCCTCGGAAAGAATATAACCGACTATCTGGTTAATAGGGTTGTATCCTTTTTCCTGAAGCGCATCAAACACCTCAGTAAGAGTCTCCTTCATAATGTCCTCGTGCTCATCACCAATTCTGAAAGTCATTGTTTTATCAGACACGGTAAAGTCACCTCCCTGTAAAGCATTACAAACTAATTATATACGTATTTTAGAAAAATTACAATACCTTTTTTTATTTATCTTTGAAAAATGCTTGACTTATTAGCGGGAATGGGTTTATAATCTTTAGGAAATATCAATAAGCAACGATTGAGTGTAAGTAGAAATGCCGATTGATTTCAGAGAGTATGCGGTGGGTGAGAGCATACAGATACGGTGTTTTGAATTTCAGCTTAGGAGCTTCCTGCCGAGAAAGTAAGGCAGGCGTATTGCTGCGTTAAGGCTTTTAAGAGGCAGGCTTTATCAGTCTGCAATTTGAGTGGTACCGCGGATATCTCCGTCTCATTGCGAGGCGGAGCTTTTTATTTTTATAGGAGGTCAATATGGACGAGAAAATTATCAGTCTGAAAAAGAAATTTGAGGACGAGCTTGACAAAATTGAAAGCCTTGCAGACCTTGAGAATGTGCGTGTTGCATATCTCGGAAAAAAGGGTAGTGTAACCGATTTGCTCAAGGGTATGAAGGAGCTTTCACACGAAGAGAAAAAGGAGTTCGGTCAGAAGGTAAACGAGCTTAAGGGTGCAGTTGCCGACAGAATTGCAGAAAAGACAAAGGAGCTTAAGGAAAAGGAAATTGAGGCAGAGATTAACCTTATGCCTGAATTTGACCTTTCTATGCCACCGTCAATAGACAGAGGCTCGTATCATCCCATTACACTTGTACAGCGTGAATGTGAAAGAATATTTAAGTCAATGGGCTTTACCGTTGAGGATTACAGCGAGATAGTAACAGACTATGAGTGCTTTGAGTCCCTTAATATTCCAAAGCACCACCCTGCAAGAGATATGCAGGATACCTACTATCTTGAAAACGGTCAGCTTTTAAAGAGCCAAACCTCTGCTGCGCAGAATGCTATCTATAAGAAATACAGAGATGCTCTTGTTAATGACGGTGTGCCGATTAAGGCAATTTTCCCCGGCAGATGCTTCAGAAATGAGGCGACCGACGCCTGCCACGAAAACACCTTCTTCCAGATGGAGGGTGTTATGGTTGATAAAAATATTTCAATATCAAATCTTATTTACTTTATGAAAACAATGCTTTCAGAGGTTTTCCAAAAGGATATTAAGGTTAGACTTCGTCCGGGCTTTTTCCCGTTCGTAGAGCCGGGATTTGAGCTTGATATCAGCTGTCTTATCTGCGGCGGTGAGGGCTGTCCCTCCTGTAAGCACAGCGGCTGGCTTGAGCTTTGCCCCTGCGGTATGATTCATCCCGAGGTGCTTAAGGCAGGCGGTATTGACCCTGAGGAGTATACAGGCTTTGCCTTCGGTCTCGGTCTTACAAGACTTGTTATGATGAAATACGGAATTAAAGATATACGTGATTTAAACGGTGGCAGTCTTAAGAGCCTGTCACAGTTTACCGATGATGAATAAGAAAGGAGTGTTTTAAATGTTTTTATCTATGAACTGGATTTCAGACTTTGTTGATTTTTCAGGACTTGACAAGGTTGACCTTATTCATCGATTTTCACTTTCTACTGCTGAGGTTGAAAATGAAATTTTCTTCAAGGGTAGTGATATAAGCGGAATTGTTGTTGCAGAAATTAAATCTGTTGAAAATCACCCCGATTCAAAGAAGCTCCATCTTCTTAAGGTTGACGCAGGCGACGGTCAGCTTACAGACGTTGTATGCGGTGCTCCTAACGTAAGGGTTGGACTTAAAACTGCTTTTGCTAAGGTTGGAGCAAAAATCGGCGAAATTGAAATTGCTCCCAGAAAGCTGGCCGGCTTCACTTCAAACGGTATGTGCTGCAGTGAAAAGGAAATAGGTATCAGCGATGATAATTCGGGTATTATGGAAATTACCGACGATTTGCCAAACGGTACAGATTTAAAGGACGCTTATCAGATTGACGATATAATTTTTGAGGTTGACAATAAATCTCTTACAAACAGACCTGACCTTTGGGGACATTACGGTATTGCCCGTGAATTTGCCGCTCTGGCAGGCAGAGAGCTTAAGCCTCTTGATACAGTCGATTTATCAAAATATGATAATCTTCCAAAGGTAGATATGAAGATTGAGGATAACCTTTGTCAGAGATATTCCTGTCTGCAGGTTGAAAATATTAACACAAGCGTAAGCCCTGTTAATATGCGTATCAGACTTTTCTACTGCGGTATGAGAGCAATCAATTTCCTTGCGGATTTGACAAACTATCTTATGCTTGAAATGGGTCAGCCTATGCATGCCTTTGATTCAAGAAAGGTTGAGAAGATAAGAATTAAGAGATTTGATGAGTCGTTTACCTTCCAAACTCTTGACGGTGTAGAAAGAAATATCGACGAAAATACTCTTATGATATGCAACGATAATACACCTGTTGCAATCGCAGGTATTATGGGCGGACTTGACAGTGAAATCGTTGAGGATACTCATACCCTTACTCTTGAATCAGCCACCTTTAACGCTGTTTCAATCCGTAAGTCAACTGTTCGCCTTTCTCACAGAACAGATGCTTCTATGAGATATGAAAAATGCCTTGACCCTGAAATGACTGTTCCTGCAATCGCAAGATTTGTTAAGCTTATGACAGATATTGACAGCGGTGTTCAGGTTGTTTCATCTCTGACAGATGAATACGCTTATCATTACGATACAGTTAAGCTTGACTTTGATAAGGCTTTTGTTGACAGATATACAGGTATTGAAATAGATAACGATACAATAGTTAAAACCCTTTCATCTCTTGGCTTTAACGTTGAGCTTGATAACGATAATTTCAGCGTCGTTGTTCCAAGCTGGAGAGCCACAAAGGATGTTACAATCAAAGCCGATATAATTGAAGAAATCACAAGAATTTACGGCTATGATAATTTCGATATTCATACTGCAAATGCTCCTCTTTATCCTGTCAGAGCCGACGTTGAGAAAACCGACGAGGATAAGATTAAGGATATCCTTGTAAAGCGTTATTCTCTTCACGAGCTTCATTCATATATCTGGCAGTATTATGATGAGTACAAGGCTTTGGGCATTGAGGTTGAGGATAATATCAAGCTTGTAAATGCTACAAACCCGAACATTGAAACAATACGTAATTCCATTGTTCCTACTCAGCTTTGCCAGTTGAAAACAAATACTTCATATTCTACTGATTTCGGTATATTTGAGATAGGCAGAGTTGCATACGGACTTAATAGCGCCAATCTTGTTGATGAGCATAAGATGCTTGCAGTTACTCTTTTCAGCAAGACAAAGTCTGTAGAGGCACTTTACTTTGAGCTTCGTGATATGCTTGCTTCACTTACTGACGATATTAAACACCGTGAGCTTGAATATAAGCCAATGACAGCAAGCCATTCCTATGAGCATCCGAGAAATCTCAATGAAATCATTTGCTTAGGTAATTCAATCGGCAGAATAGGTATAGTTCATCCTGTTATTTCAAAGAAGATTGATAAAAAGGCTTCAATCGTATTTGCTGAAATTGATGTTAAAGCCTTTGCCGAAATTGAAAATGCAAGCATCGTTTATGAGGAGCCGTCAAAATATCCGGGAATGGATATTGACCTTTCCTTTGTATCAGATAAGTTTGAGCCTATCAAAAGGGCTATTGAAGATGCAAAATCAAATCTTGTTAAGAAGGTGTCTGTAGTTGATACCTACAGCGACGACAACGCAAAGTCAATTACAACAAGAATAACCTTTGCTCATCCCGAAAAAACTCTTACAAGGGAAGAGGTTATGGAGATAGTTGACAAGGTTGTGGCATCTCTTGAAGAAAAGGGAATTTCTCTTAAAAAGTAAATATTAAATAGATGCGGGGCTTGATTAAATTCAAGCCCTGTTTTTTCTGCAAAAAATTTTTGAAAAAATTTAAAAAAATTCTTGACTTTCTTTGACCTTTGTGCTAATATGACAACAGAAGGTCAAAGAAAGTCAAAGTCAAACGATATAATTTGACCTACCAAATAAAAAGGAAGTGAGCCGAAAAATGAAAATGAGTGATTTGATTGCTGATGTGATACTTGATATGTTTGATGATAAAACACCGACTGTTCAGATTCAGCGAAACGATTTGGCGGCACAGCTTGGCTGTGTGCCCAGTCAGATAAATTATGTTATAACATCACGCTTCACACCTGAGCAGGGCTACAGGATTGAGTCACGCAGAGGAGGCGGCGGATATATATTGATAACAAGAGCCGCCAGCAAGGAAAATGCAGTGCTTTCTCTTATAAATTCAATCGGCAATTCGATAGATGAAAGAAACGCAAAAATTCATCTATATAATCTAAGCTATCAGGGCTTAATCAGCGACAAGGCGGAAAAAATGATGCTCGCAGTTATTTCCGACAGTAATTTCAAGGGCGTTGAGCCTGAAATCAAAAATCAAGTCAGAGCAAACCAGCTAAAGCAAATGCTTATTGCTTACATTAATTAGGAGGTCATTATTATGAAATGTCAACATTGTAATCAAAATGAGGCAACTACTCATATTAAAAAAATCGTAAACGGTAAAAGAGAAGAAATGCACCTTTGCAGTGAATGTGCTAAGGAGCTCGGTGTTATGGACGAATTCAGAATGCCCACAATGAGCGAAATGTTCGGCGACAGCTTCCTCGGAAATTTCCTCGGTGCAGGTGTTGCGGCAATGAATTCTCTTGCAGGAGTGGACAGATGTTCAAGCTGCGGCAGTTCCTTTAATGATATCGTAAACAGCGGCAGAATCGGCTGTGCAGACTGCTATACAAAGTTTGAGGATAAGCTTGAGCCGTCAATCAGAAAAATTCACGGCAAAACAAAGCATATAGGAAAGTTCATTTCCTATAGTGACGATGATAAAAAAGCAGAGGAAAAATCTCAGATTAGCGAGCTTGATTCTCTTAAAGAACAGCTTAAAGCAGCTGTCAGCGAACAGAGATTTGAGGATGCGGCAGTAATCAGAGATAAGATAAATGAACTTCAGGAGGGCGGCAATGAGTAAGTGGTACAGCTCACAGGGCAATAATTCAGATGTTGTTCTGTCATCAAAAATAAGACTTGCAAGAAATCTTGCAGATGCTCCTTTTCCCTGTAAAATGAGCAATGATATCAGAAAATCAGTTTGCAAAAAGATTTTTGCGTCAGTTAAAAATTCAGACCTTGCAGGAGAATTTGATTTGATTGATTTGACGTCAGTTGATGATATCAAGAAAATTTCTCTTGCAGAGCAGGGGGTTATCAGCCCTGAATTTGCAAAGCAGAATATGTTTGGCAGTGTTCTTGTTTCAAAGGATGAAAGCACCTCTGTAATGCTCTGCGAGGAGGACCACATCAGACTGACCGTCAAAACGGCAGGCCAGGACCTTGAAACCGCCTATAAAAAAGCAGATGTCATTGACGATATTTTCATCAAAAATCTGAAAATTGCCTTCAGCGACAGATGGGGATTTTTAACGTCAAATCCTATGAATTTGGGAACGGGACTTAAAGCCTCCCTGATTCTTCATCTTCCTGCAATCACCGAAAGAGGTATGATGCCGTCACTTACCGCAATGGTAAATAAGCTTGGCTTTACTGTTAAGTCCTTGTATGGCGGAAGTGATTTTTATGAGCTTTCAAATCGTATAAGCTTGGGTATTACCGAGAAGAACGCCATTGAAAACCTTAATGCAATCTGCGATCAGATTGTAAAGCAGGAGCGTGCCTTTAGGCAGGAGCTTATGGAATTTGACGATTTTCAGGATAAAATATACAGAGCAATGGGCACACTTAAAATGGCAAGGAAGCTTTCCACAAAGGAATTTTACAGCCTTATTTCACTTGTAAGACTGGGTATATCCATGGGAAGCTTTGATACAGATTATGAAAAGATAGGAAATATGATTAATTCTCTCGGTACGGCGACAATTATGTCAGGTGCCGAGGAGAGAATGACTGTTGACGAGGCAGACAAGCTTCGTGCACAGTATGTTAGAGAGAAATTGTAACGGAGGGTTAAGTCCTCCAAAGGAGGAATAATTATGTATAAATTCAGTTATTTCACTCAAAAAGCAAATGAGGTTTTAAACAGCGCAATTAAATCAGCCGAGTCCTTCGGACACAATTATGTCGGCAGTGAGCATATACTTTTAGGCTTGCTGAAAACCGATGGAACAGTTGCGTCATCTGTCCTTGAGGATAAAGGAATTACGGCTGACGGTGTTGAAAATCTTATAAAGGAAAACATAGGCGAGGGTATGGCGACAAGGCTTACTCCCGATGATTTAACTCCCAGAAGTAAAAGAATACTTGACGTTGCCTTTCAGCTTGCAAGAGGTATGAGAAGAAGCTTTGTTGATACAGAGCATCTTTTAATGGCACTTCTTCGTGAGAGCGACTCCTATGCAGTCAGTTTTATAAATTCCTTTGGTGTTGATGAGGGACAGCTTTTTGAAGAACTTGTAACCTCAATCGGCAGAGGAGATTATGAAACCAAAAGCAGTCAGAAGGGTAAGAACGGAAAGTCTAAAACACCTACCCTTGATGAATTCGGAAAGGATTTAACCGCCGCCGCTAAGGAGGGTAAAATTGACCCTGTAATCGGCAGAGAGGAAGAAATTAACAGAGTTATTCAAATACTTTCAAGACGTACAAAAAACAATCCCTGTCTTATCGGTGAACCGGGTGTAGGTAAAACCGCAATAGCCGAGGGACTTGCTCTTAAAATCGTTAAAGGTGAGGTTCCCGAGCTACTTAACAATAAAAAAATTGTGGCTCTTGATTTGACATCGATGGTTGCCGGTACAAAGTACAGAGGCGATTTTGAGGAAAGAATCAAGAAGGCTATGGATGAGGTCAAAGCGGCAAAGGACGTTATCCTGTTTATTGACGAGGTTCATACGATTATGGGTGCAGGTGCCGCCGAGGGTGCAACAGATGCCGCAAATATTCTTAAACCATCTCTTGCAAGAGGTGAAATTCAGGTAATCGGTGCAACGACTATTGATGAATATAGAAAGAATATTGAAAAGGATGCCGCACTTGAAAGACGTTTTCAGCCTGTAACAGTAGGGGAGCCTACAGAAGAGGAAACAGTCCAAATTCTTAAAGGACTGCGTGATAAATACGAGGCTCATCATAAAGTAAAAATCACCGACGATGCAATACAAAACGCCGTTGAAATGTCGTCAAGATATATCACAGACAGATTTCTTCCCGATAAGGCAATAGACCTTATTGATGAGGCGGCTTCAAAGGTAAGGCTTAAGGCCTACACCATTCCGGATAATCTTAAGGAAATGGAAAAGGAAATCAAATCTCTTGAGGAGGAAAAGTCCTCGGCAATTCATGCTCAGAATTTTGAGCAGGCGGCTGAAATAAGAGATAAGGAAAAGAAAATCAGAACACTTCTTGACGAGGAAAAGGAAAAGTGGAAAAACCTTTCTTCTCATCAGGTAAAGGAAATTACAAAGGAAGATATAGCACAGGTTGTTTCCTCTTGGACAGGTATTCCTGCAACGCAGATTACAAAGGAAGAATCCGAAAAGCTTCTTAATCTTGAAAAAATTCTCCACGAAAGAATCGTCGGTCAGGATAAAGCCGTTTCGAGCATAGCACGTGCTATCAGACGTGGCAGAGCAGGTCTTAAAAATCCAAAAAGACCTATCGGCTCATTTATCTTCCTCGGTCCTACAGGTGTAGGTAAAACAGAGCTTTGCAAGGCACTTGCAGAGGCAATGTTCGGCGACGAGGAGGCTATTATCAGGCTTGATATGTCCGAGTATATGGAAAAGCATACGGTGTCAAAGCTTATCGGTTCGCCTCCGGGATATGTAGGCTTTGACGAGGGAGGTCAGCTTACTGAAAAAATCAGAAGAAAGCCTTATTCGGTTGTGCTTTTTGACGAGATAGAAAAGGCTCATCCGGATGTATTCAATATGCTTCTTCAGATTCTTGAGGATGGTATCTTGACAGACTCACAGGGAAGAAAGGTAAGCTTTAAAAATGCTGTAATTATAATGACCTCAAATGTAGGTGCATCAAAGATTACAGATCCTAAGCTTTCACTTGGCTTCGGCGGAGAGCCTGTTGACGAAAACAGAAATATTGAACAGCTTGTTATGGAGGATCTTAGAAAAACCTTTAAGCCCGAATTTCTTAACCGTGTTGATGAAATCGTTGTTTTCAACCAGCTTGAAAAGGAGGATATCGAGGAGATTGCACGCAGAATGTTAAAATCTCTTGTTAAGCGTGTTAAGGATGTAGGAACGGATGTTGAAATAACCGATGAGGCAATTTCCTCAATCGCAGACGCAGGCTTTGATAAGGTCTATGGTGCAAGACCGCTCAGACGTGCCATTCAGACCAAAATAGAGGATAAGCTTTCCGAATTGATTTTGGAGGAAAAGCTCGGCACAAAATGTACAGTGGACTATAAAGACGGAGAGTTTACATTTAATTGATGAATTCGGGGTTTTTCATTTCTTTCGAGTTGCGAAAGAAACGAAACAAAGAAAGCAAATCAAGGGGAGAAAACATCAAAGATATTTTTTAATTCCCCTTGATAATCCCCTCTGCTCTGTCGGCACGCGCACAATGCGCACTGTGCTGAGGAAACAAACTTTCGTAGGGGCTTGCATTGCAAGCCCGATTATATGCGGGCGACCAGTGGTCGCCCCTACGGTTGATTTGTAATAACTGCGTTGCTTATGTTTATAGGGGATGGGTTGCCCGTCCCGATTAATGCGGACAGGGAAAACCCTGTCCCTACTGTATATCAATACCGTTATTTATCCCTACAAACCCTAATTTACAGCAAAACAAAAGCGTTGAAGTCATATCCGGCTTCAACGCTTTCAATATATTTATAATAATTTATTCCTGAATACCTTTGGCAATTCTTGCTTCTTCAAGCTCCTTTTGAGCCCTTTCCTTTGTCTTTCCTGTGTAGTCGTTAAAGAACATAGGAATGATTGTAAGCAGAAAGCCTACTGCAGGTACGATTGTTACAAGAGCAAGGAGAACCTTTTGTGTATCTACAGACTGTTCGTAGAAAATCTGTCTGCCTGCAACATCAACAAGTGATTTGTCAACTGCCTTAAAGTCTGTTCTGTCAAGAAGCTGACCGAATACAAATGTAGCAATAGCAGCATTTACCTTTGAAAGGAAGGTCTGGAAGGAGAAGCAAACACCTTCGTGTCTTTCTCCTGTTTTCCATTCAAGGTAGTCAACGGAGTCGGCAATAAGTGCATATGTAATTACGTTGTAAATACCAAGCGGAAGTCCCATAAGGAAGAGGAATACCCAAAGAACGTAGATGTTTACCTTTGTAACATCCTGTGCAAGTACAACGTAGCAAAGTGCGTGAACAATAAGACCGAACAGAGCTGAGCCGATGTAAATCTGCTTGAGAGAAAGCTTCTTTCTCATAATCGGGAACAGAGCCATAGCAGGCACCATACCGACGCCGATTGCAACAGTAAGAGTTGTTACAATGGTTCCTCTTGGAATCCAAAAATCGTAAGCTGCGGCAGCGTCTACGTTAGGTACAAGAGCTGTTTGTGATGCGTCAGTGAATATCTGGCTGAAATCTGTATAGTTTTGAATGATAAGATAGTTACCGATGTAGTCGGCACACTGGTTAGCTGTTACCATTGTTGAGCCGAGAATTGCTGCAAAGATAACGATGATAAGGAGCTTATCCTTACCGAGAACAGCAAAGGTTTCCTTAAATGATGGAGTGTGGTCCATTTTGGGTACTCTTTCCTTTGAAACAAAGAAAATGAGAATGGAAAGACCGCAGCCCAGAACGGCAAAGATAACTGCACTAACAAAGAATCCCTTTGTATATCCCATATTGCTCTGATAGAGAATCGGAACAAGAAGTGCAGGGAGAATTCCGCCGAAGGTTGAACCTAAACGTGCTGTTGAAATGAAGGATGTTCTTTCACTTTCAAGGGGAGTTATAACCGAAGAAAGTCCCCAGAAGGGTACATCCTGTACAGTAAATGCAACGCCCCAAAGAATGTATGTAATAAGAGCCCAAACAAAAGCTGCAGTTGAACCCTGTGCAAACGGAGCACTGAATAAAAGGATTGTTGTTATTGCAATGGGTACGGGAGCAAAGAGAAGATAAGGTCTCATTTTGCCCCATCTTGATTTTGTCTTATCAACAAGCATACCCATAAGCGGGTCGTTAAGTGCGTCAAAAACTCGTCCGATAAGAATGATTGTTGTGCCCTGTTTAAGGGTAAGTCCTGCACCGTTTTGGAAAAATACAAGCGTAAACATTGACATAAGCGTGTAAATTCCCGAACGTCCGAAAGCGCCGACAGTAAAGCAGATGCGCTCTTTCATTGTAAGGTATTTTTTTTGTTTCATTACTTCCTCCTTGAAATTATTGCAGGGAGGATAACCGGAGCTTCCTCCTGAGCATTTGTCATTTGTTTGATGAGCATATATTTGAGTTCTTCTCTTACCTTTGCGTATTTAGGGTCCTTAATGAGATTGTGCTTCTCAATAGGATCCTTCTCCAAATCGTAGAGATAATCCTCAAAATAAGGCTTTGCCGTGTGGTGAACATAGCCTGTAATTCCGATACTTCTAACTGCATATTTGAAACGGTCGGTTCTTATTGCACGTCCGCATTGACTTTCGCTTATCTGCATAAATACGCAGTCACGCTTTTCGTCGGGATTGTTAATCTGCTTTGTCAAATCAACACCCATATATGTAGGCGGAATAGGTATGCCTGCCATTGAAAGAAGGGTAGGTGGCATATCAATAAGAGAAGATAGCCTTGTTTCCTTTTTACCGCCTTCAAAGCCTCCGCCCTTGATAATAAGCGGTGTATGAGATGCACTTTCGTGGCAGGAGCGCTTGTATTCGGGATTTCTCGTTTTGAAATGACTGCCGTGGTCGGAGGTATAAATTATGATTGTGTCATCATAGATACCAAGCTCCTTAAGCTTGTCAACAAGACGTCCTACATTATAATCAAGCCTGTTTATTGCAGAAATGTAATCGGGATACATTTCCTTATAGTCGCCTTTAAGGAATGTTAAATCATCAGGCAAAGGATAATCCTTGTATTTATCCACGGTTTCCCTGTAGCCCTCATAGCAATGATGGTCATTTTGGTGATGAGGCTCAAGCTGGCTTATAAACATAAAGAACGGTTTTTCTTTATTTCTGTTTTTCTCCAGATATTCAAGAGCAAAATCGTTAATGCAGTCCGCTCTGTAGCCCTTAAAATCAATTTTGTTTCCGTCGCCGTCAAATACGTAGCCGTCATAGCCGTGAGAGGTGAACTCAAGAACGTCAGCCGCTCTCCAGTACTGATATTCGCCCTGTTTTTCTTTAGGAACAGCAGTTTTCTCACAGTGAAGTCCTATTCCCGGAAGCCTGTCGGAAGCAAGATGCCACTTGCCGATATACGCCGTTTCATAGCCTGCTTCATTAAAATAATGAGCAAGGGGCGTGATATCATTCGGAAGCGGTATTCCGTTATAGTAACAGCCGCATTGCGTAGCATAAACGCCTGTTTGAATACATGCTCTTGCAGGACCGCATACAGGCTGGCAGGTGAAGTTGTTTTCAAACTTAACACCCTCCTGTGCCAGCTTACAGAGATTAGGCGTTACCTCTTCATTAATGGTATCCCATCTCTGCTGGTCCGAGAAGTAAAAGATAATGTTCTTTTGCTTCATTTATTTATTTCCCCCTTATTTTTTTATGCGGTAAATCCTTTTACAGCATTGTAAACATTTACAATAGCCACAAAAGTAAGCACCACAGAAAATACTTTTGTTATAACGCTGTTTGAAAGCTTTTTATTAAGCCTTGAGCCTATAAGACCGCCCACAACTGCCACAACCATAGCGCAGATAATAATCGGAAAATATTGCTTATATGGCTCAAAACGGTTATTTATAAATATAGTAATAAGCTGGCTTAGCTGACTGAAAAAGATAATTGCAACTGAATAAACAGCGCTTTCCTTAACATTAAATGAGAACAGAAGCACAAGGAACGCCGTGTTGATAGGGCCGCCGCCGATACCTAAAAATGCACTCATTAATCCCAGCATAAGTCCCGTAAGTACAATTATCACGGGATTTTTAATTTTAAGAGATTTTACATTTTTTGAATTTACATAGAAAATAACAAATATTATAAATGCGGCAATTATAACAGCCTGAACGCCCTTGACAATATTTGTGTTAAATCTTTCAAAAACGGCGTCAAATATTTCATTTCCTATTATTCCGCCGAAAATAGAACCGAAGGACACAAACAAAACAATCTTTTTGTCCATTTCTGTTTTGGAAACTATGTGTTTTACAGACGAGCTTATGCTCATGGCAAAAACCGCACAGGTAGAAATAAAGCCTACCACCTCAACCGTATGTACTCCGATAAAATCAAGAAGCGGCTTTATAATTACACCGCCGCCTATTCCCACAAGGGCTCCGACGGTACAGGCAATGAATATTATAATGCTGTAAATAGCTGTAATCATTTGGTTTTATCTCCGAATAAATAATTCATAAACGTAAATTTTATTATAAAGTATACAGATATATTAGTCAAATATTATTTTGCAATTGCGTAGAAATTAGACTCCCAGGCAGGAATGTATCTACTGTGACGGAAATAAAGACTGTATTTTTCATCAAATTCAATGATTTTTTTACCGAGACTGATCAGATCCTCATTTCTGTGATAGGCACAGACATAAAGCTTCGGCAGATATTTTTTTATAGTTTTTTCAGCACCGTTAAGGGCTTTCAGCTCTGCTCCCTCAATATCCATTTTTATCATAGTGACAGGCTCATCAATAAGTGAGTCAATATCTGTTACCTTTACGGGTGTTCCTTCGCTTGACAGACGTGAATTTCTGCCAGCTTTTTTAGCAAAAATCAGTGTGTCCCTTTTGTCCCACGCACCCATATTCAAGGCGGTAATGTTTTTCATATTTTCCGTGTTTTTAACAAGCTTTTTATAGTTTTTTACGTCAGGCTCAAGCGCAATGATTTTATTGTATTTTCCGTTTGTAAAATCTGTAAATTCTCTGATTGTGTCGCCGTCATAGGCGCCTAAATCAACTATTGTTTCATTATCCGATAGTTTTAATATTTCCCCGTAAATATTTTTCTTTTCACAAAATGAATCGAAAAGATAACTGATTTTTCCGCTTACCTTAAAATTCAGTATATCTCTGTAAACCCTTTTGCTTTCCTCGTCTGCAAGGCGGTTATATACAAAATCAAAGTCCTCCTCGTGTTCTTCAATATATTCCCTTGTGAAAAGACCGCCTCCTGCAACGGGTACGTCGGGAGCGAAAACAGAGTGCTCACTGTTGATTTTTTTTATATTTTCAATAACGCTGTCAAGATGTGTCGCAAAGGCGAGAACAACATTGAAGTCATTGTATTTTTCGCAAATTTCAGAGTATTTGAGAACCTTGTAGCCCAAAAAGCTGTGACCTCTTACAAATTCATCGCTTGCAAATATATCGTTTGCCATCATGCCAAAGCTCTCAAGGGTGGCTATTATTTTTTCTGCGCCGTTTCCCATTCCGTAGATAACAATGGGCTTGCCGTCACTTTTCAAAAAGTCCCAAATGTTTTTCTCTTTTATGTATTCAAGCATATTTGTCCTCACAGCAGTAAGTTATAACATACTTACATTATACACCTATAATTTATAAATTATAAGACTTTACAAAACAGTATTTTTATTATATAATATTCTGTAAAAAGATTATATCAATTGGAGGGATTTGCCTTTATGGGCGGCGGACTACTGAAGCTATTTAAAAAAGAGAGCTCCACCGAAGAAGAAATAAAACAGCTTGTTGAGGGTGACGAACAGGTAGGCGAGCTGGAAAAAAATCAGCGTGACATGATAAATAATATCTTTGAGTTTGACGATTTAAACGCAGGGGATATTATGACTCACAGAACTGATATTGACGCAGTTGAAGAAGACGATACTATTGAAGACGCAGTTAAAATTGCCATTGAACACGGCAGATCAAGAATTCCTGTTTATAAAGAGGATTTAGACGATATTTGCGGAATAATATATGTAAAGGACCTTTTAAAATTTGTGGGGACAAAAATTTCCGCTGACGAGAAATTGTCCGATTATGTCAGGGAGCCTCTTTTTGTGCCCGAAACAATTCCCTGCGGAAAGCTTTTTGCAAAAATGACCGAAACGAGAATAATGCTTGCAGTAGTTGTTGATGAATACGGCGGAACGGCAGGACTTGTTACAATGGAGGATGTCCTTGAAAGCATAGTGGGAAATATCCGTGACGAGTACGACGACGAGGAGCACGAGTCTGTTACAAAAATTGATGATAACACCTATACCTTTGACGGCGTTACCGATATTGAAGAAGCAGAGGAAGTTCTGAATATTAAATTTCCCGACGGCGATTATGATACCCTTGCAGGCTTCGTTATCAACCTTTTAGGCTTTTTGCCAACGGGTGATGACGCAGGCAAAGAGACGGTAACCTATGAAAATCTGACCTTTACCGTTTTAGAGGTAGATGAAAGAAGAATTGAAAAGATTAAAGTAGAGAGGCATAATGACTGAGCAGATAATTCAATTTGACGCAATGGAGCAGGCGGTTAGCCTGTTCGGTAGCTTTGATGAAAATATAAAATTGATTGAAAGAGAATACGGCGTTTCAATAATATCCCGAGGCTCCGATTTAAAGGTTGTGGGTGATGTTGAAGGTGTTGCAAAGGCGGTTAGAGTGCTTAATTCCCTGCTTGTTCTTATCGGCAAGGGAGAGGTGCTTTCCGACCAAAATGTAAGATACGTCATTTCTCTTGTTAATGAAGGTAACGAGGATAAGCTTAATACTATGTCCTCCGATACAATCTGCATTACCTCCAAGGGCAGACCTGTGAAGCCTAAAACCTTGGGGCAGAAAAAATATTGCGAGGCTATTCAAAATAATACAATAACCTTCGGTATCGGCCCTGCAGGTACAGGTAAAACATATCTTGCCGTTGCAATGGCGGTGACTGCCTTCAGAGCCAAGGAGGTAAACAGAATTATACTGACAAGACCTGCTGTTGAGGCAGGGGAAAAGCTTGGCTTTCTCCCGGGTGACCTGCAAAGTAAGGTTGACCCTTATTTGAGACCTCTTTATGATGCTTTGTTTGATATGCTTGGCGCTGAGAATTTTCAGCGCTATCAGGAGCGAGGCGCAATAGAGGTTGCACCCCTTGCTTATATGCGAGGCAGAACCCTTGACGACAGCTTTATAATTCTTGACGAGGCACAGAATACAACTCCCGAGCAGATGAAAATGTTTTTGACAAGACTTGGCTTTCGTTCGAAAATGGTTGTTACGGGAGATATTACACAGATAGATTTGCCCGACGGTAAAAAATCGGGACTTAAAAAGGTTATGTATATCCTGCGTGACGTTGACGACATTGCAATTTGCAAGTTTAATCAAAAGGATGTTGTCCGCCACAGACTTGTTCAGGATATTGTCAATGCCTATCAAAAATATGAGGAGGAAAGGAAGAAATAATGGATACTGTTAAAGTTGTAATTACAAATGACCAAAAGGCAGTAAAAATTCCCACGGGAATAAGAATGTTAATCAGACGTTGCTGTCACGCTGTTTTAGAGCTTGAAAATTTTGAAGGCTCTGCCGAAGTAAGCGTAAGATTTGTGGATAATGAGCAGATTAGAGAGCTTAATAAGCAATACAGAAATATTGACAAGGAAACAGATGTTTTGTCATTTCCTCTCGGTGAAAACGGTGTTTATGATGTAAACTACGACACAGGCGCAAAGCTTTTGGGAGATATCGTTATTTCCGTGCCTAAGGCAGTTGAGCAGGCTGAGCTTTACAATCATCCGTTGCAGAGGGAAATAGGCTTTCTTACAGTTCACTCTATGCTCCATCTTTTAGGATACGACCATGAAAAAGGCGGTCTTGAGGAGGTACATATGAGAGAAAAGGAAGAAACTGTACTGACTCAAATCGGCTGGAAAAGAGATAACAGCTACTATATGGGAGACGAGTAATGACAAAAACTGCTTTTATTGCAATAGTGGGAAAGCCAAACGTGGGAAAATCATCTCTGCTTAACAGAATGTTAGGGCAGAAGATTGCTATTGTTTCATCAAAGCCACAGACCACAAGGACAAAGATAATGGGTGTGTTGACATACGGCGAAACACAGCTTGTTTTTACCGATACCCCCGGCTTTCATAAGCCCCATAATAAGCTTGGTGAAAAAATGAACGAGGCTGTGGGAGATACAGTAGGCGGTGTTGACGCCTGCCTGTTTCTTACAGAGCCAAAGGGCGAGCTTAACGAGCAGGAGCTTCAGCTTCTTGATATGTTTAAAAAGCAGAAAATGCCCGTTATCCTTGCCATAAATAAAATTGATATGATTTCCGATAAAGAGGAATTGCTGAAAAGAATAGTATATCTTAATTCCTTTTACGATTTCACGGCAGTTGTGCCTGTAAGCGCATCAAGAGGGGATAATGTGGACGAGCTTATTGACGAGCTTGACAAAATCGCTTTTGACTCTCCTCATTTTTTCCCCGACGATACATTGACTGACCAGCCGGAGCGTGTTTTGGCATCTGAAATAATTAGGGAAAAAATACTTCGCCTTATGGATAAAGAGGTACCACACGGAATTGCTGTTGCAGTTGAAAAAATGCGTGAGCGTGACGATAAGGATATTCTTGATATCGAAGCCGTAATTTATTGCGAAAGAGAAAGCCACAAGGGTATGGTTATCGGTAAAAACGGTGCAATGCTTAAAAAGGTTTCAACCTATGCAAGGCAGGATTTGGAAAGCTTTTTCCAAATTAAAGTCAATCTTCACTGCTGGGTAAAGGTCAAGGAGGATTGGCGCAACAGAGAGGGATTAATTCACAATTTCGGATTGGATTAAACTTCCACAATAATGAACAAATTATATTAACCGCCATAGGATAAACTATCTTTGGTGGTGTTTCAAATGAAGGATAACGGCTGGAATGATTTTGTAAATTCAGGCAGTGTCAGCGATTATCTTAAGTATAAAAAACAGGAAAGAGAACAGGCTGAATTTACTGCTGTAAAGGGAGAAAATAATGTCAGCTTCAACAAAGGGTTTGGTAATCAGGGAACAGACAATAGGGGAGAGTGACCGTTTAGTTACTCTCCTTACTGCTGATTTGGGACTTGTACGAGCCTTTGTCAGAGGAGCAAAGCAGACCAGAAGCCGTCTTGCTTCAACAACGTCACTTTTTGCTTATTCCGATTTTTCTCTTTATAAAGGCAGAGATGCATTCGTTGTTGAAAGTGCGACACCTATTGAGGTCTTTTTTGAACTGAGGCAGGATATTGAAAGGCTTTCTCTTGCTCAGTATTTTGCACAGCTTGCCTATGAGCTTGGCTACGAGGAACAACCTGAGGAGGAAATGCTGTCAGTAGTTTTAAATGCTCTGCATCTTCTTTGCTCAGGTAAAAAGGATATGAGAATTATCAAGTCTGCCGTAGAGCTGAGACTGATGTCCTTAGGCGGATATATGCCGAATATTCTCGCCTGTGCAAGCTGCGGTACATATGAAAGCGATTTGATGTATTTTGATACCCTTGACGGCTGTATCTACTGTGAAAACTGCCCGAAGGCAGGAGCAGTACCCTGTCCTAAAAATGTTATTACTGCCGTCAGATTTATCTGTCTGACAGAGCCGAAAAGGATTTTTTCTTTTTCATTAAGCGACGATAATTTAAACCTGCTTTCCTCTTTAAGCGAGAAATATCTTATTTCCCGAATTCAGCGAAAGCTCCCCACACTTGAATTTTACAAAACGATAAAGTCATAACTAAGGATAAAAAATGGATAAAAATTATAAAACATTAGAGCTTGATTTGATTCTTCAGCGTCTTGCAGAGGAATGTACATGCGATGATGCCAAGGATATGGCGCTATCGCTGAAGCCAACATCGGATATGGCAGAGGCGGAGCTTTTGCTTTCTCAAACAGAGGATGCTTTTTCTCTTTTGGCAAGGTTCGGTGCACCGTCATTTTCAGGGCTTAAAAATGTTAATAATCCACTTCACAGAGCATCGGCAGGGGGCTCTCTTAATCCAAAGGAGCTCCTTGATATCGGCTATTGCCTGCGAGCCTTGAGAGGGCTTGACGAGTGGCACGGCCATTGCAGTGGCGTAAAGACAAATCTTGATTTCTTTTTTGAAGGCGTAACTGCAAATAAATATCTTGAACAAAGGATTTTCACCTGTATCATCAGTGAGGAGGAAATTGCTGACAAAGCCTCCGATACCCTTTACGATATCAGAAGAAAAATCAGAGCAAAGGAAAATTCAGTAAGAGAAAAGCTTGATTCTCTTATTCATTCTTCACACTATCAGCAGTATTTGCAGGAAGCAATCGTTACCCAAAGAGGCGGTCGATTTGTAGTTCCCGTTAAGGCAGAGTGTAGAGGAAATGTCCCGGGACTTGTTCACGACACCTCATCAACAGGCGCAACTGTGTTTATTGAGCCTGCATCTGTTGTTGATGCAAATAATGATATAAAGGTTTTGCAGGGCAGGGAAAGAGACGAAATAATGCGTATTCTCTTTGAGCTTTCTGCGGAGGCAGGAGAATTTGCCGAGTCAATCAAGCATTCCTTTGACAGCGCAGTTATGCTCAATCTCATATTCGCAAAGGCTCATCTTGCATATAAAATGAAGGCAACCAAGCCGATTTTGAATAACGAGGGAATTATTAATCTGAAAAAAGCAAGGCACCCTCTTATTGACCATAAAAAGGTAGTGGCAACAGATATTGCCTTGGGCGACGAATACGATACCCTTGTTATTACAGGACCTAACACAGGAGGTAAAACAGTATCCCTTAAAACTGTAGGACTGCTTACATTGATGACTATGTGCGGATTGCTTATTCCTGTTTCCGACAGGTCAAGGGTTGCTGTTTTCGGACAGGTGCTTGTTGATATCGGTGATGAGCAAAGCATTGCCCAGTCCCTTTCAACCTTTTCTTCTCATATGGTGAATATCATTGATATTATGAAAAAGGCTGACAGCAGTTCTTTAGTTTTGATTGACGAGCTTGGTGCAGGCACGGACCCTATAGAGGGTGCCGCCCTTGCTGTGTCTATTATAGAAAATCTCAGGGAAAAGGGTGCAGTAATTGCCGCCACAACTCATTATGCAGAGCTTAAAGCCTACGCTCTTGAAACTGACGGTGTTACAAACGGCTGTTGCGAATTTGATGTTGAAACCCTGAGACCTACCTACAGACTTCTTATCGGTGTTCCCGGCAGGTCAAATGCCTTTGCCATTTCCGAGCATCTCGGTATGGATAAAAGTGTTGTTGAAAATGCAAAAGCCATAGTCGGTTCTGATAACCGTTCCTTTGAGGCTGTTCTTGAAAAACTGGAGGCATCACGCCAGGAGCTTGAAAATGAAAGAAAAATTGCCGAGGAAATGACAGAACGTGCAAAGAAAATTGAAGAAAAGGCACAGTCGGAAAAGGATAAAATAGAAACCCTTAAAAAGCGTGAGCTTGACAAGGCTAAAAGAGAAGCCCAAAAGCTCATTGATTCCGCAAAGAGAAAGTCCTCGGAATTTCTCCTCGAGCTTGAAAAGCTCAAAAAAGAACAGACTGACTCAAACGCAACGGAAATAGCAAGAAAAACAAGACGTGCCGTTAAATCGCAAATGGGCGAAATGGACGAGCTTGTAAATCCTGCTCAGCTTGCTGAAAACTGGGACTATGACTATAAGCTCCCGAGAGAGCCGAAGGTTAATGATAAAGTAGTTATCCGAGGCATCGGTGAGGGCGAAATTGTTGAAATCACAAACGATAAATTGCTTGTGAAATCGGGACTTCTTAAAACAAGAGTTAAGCTTTCGGATATTATGCTTCTCGATAAGCCAAAGGAAAAACCTAAGGCTCCACAGCACAATGTTTACAGAACATCATCTCGTGCAGACGCTGACGTTAAGACGGAGCTTGATTTACGTGGAGAAACTGTTGATGAGGCAATAGGTGAATTAAGCCTATTTATAGATAAGTGTGTGCTTAACAGTATTGACGAAATCAGAATAATTCACGGCAAGGGCACAGGTGCTTTGCGTTCAGCCGTAACGGATTATCTCAGGCATCATCCTAATATTTCCGAATACCGTTTGGGTAAGTACGGTGAGGGCGAAAACGGAGTAACCATCGCAAAATTAAAGTAATTATCTTTACAAATTCGTTTGTATGTGATAGTATAATAATATCTAAATAATTCAAGGAAGTGTCTTTTTGGATATTGTTCTTTAAGAACTAATCTAACAAAAATTTTTAGGCAGGCTAAGGGCTGTCTTGTTAGGTGCGTTCATTTTTGAAGAATAATATCTGAAAGGACTTTTTTATTATGAAATATATTAAATCGCAAAAATACAATTCCTATATGAATATGATTATGGGACCGAACCCTGTTAAGCTTACCGAGGAGCTGATGACGGCAAATAAAACACCGTCAGGCAGTACCGTTATGGACTTGGGTAGCGGTCAGGGCTTAACCTCTGTTTTTCTCGCCAAGGAGTATGGCTTTAAGGTTTATGCCGCAGATTTGTGGAGCGACCCAAAGGAGAACAGAAAATTTTTCGCAAGCACAGGACTTGACGAAAATCAGATTATTCCCGTAAAGGCTGACGCTGAAAATCTGCATTTTGAAAAGGAGTTTTTTGATGCAGTAGTGTCTGTTGATTCCTATAATTATTTCGGCAGAAATAAAAACTATCTCGATAAAAAGCTTTTGCCCTATGTTAAAAAGGGCGGTTATATCTATATCGCAATACCCGGAATGAAAGCGGATTATCACTCAAATCTCCCAAAGGAGCTTTTGCTTTCATGGTCAGAGGAACAGCTTCTTTATATGCAGGATATTGAATACTGGAAAAATATTCTTTCTCACAGTAAAATGTCACGCATTGTATCAATCAAGGAAATGGAAAGCAATGAGGAGGCTTGGCAGGACTGGCTGAAGCAGGATAACGAATATGCCAAGGGCGACAGAGCCTCTATAGAAGCCGGAGCGCTTAATTATCTCAATTTTATTTCAATAGTTTTGCAAAAATTATAAAATAGGGAGGGCTTATGCCCTCCTGTTTTTCTGATAAATTCGGGTTTGGCAGGCTGAGCCTGCACGCAAAACGAGAAGGTAGACATTGGAAAACACAACGCCTTTTCCCGACCATTAATAGCAAAACAAATTAGTATTTGTCAAACCGAATTGAGCCTCCCCTGTGTAAGGGGAGGTGGGTTGCCGTAAGGCAAC
>JBJFHZ010000014.1:0-22600 GCA_051894075.1 Eubacterium sp. | reverse complement strand
TAGACGAAATTATGATAAAGGACGAAATCAAAAAGCTTGACGACCGTGAGCGAAACATAATGTATCTCCGCTTTATGCAGGGAAAAACTCAAATGGAGGTCGCAAAGGAAGTAGGCATCTCCCAAGCACAGGTCTCCCGCCTTGAAAAAAACGCTCTAAAACGAATTAAAGGACAGTAAAAATATAGGATCTATATCAAATTAAAACGGATGGTTCAGTGAGCCATCCGTTTTTGCTTGTCATAACTATGTATATATGTTACTATATGAATATTAAACACTCTAACATTGCTTAATCTTGCAATGATATACATATTCTCGCACATAGAGAGTGATTTTAAATTATAATTGCTCTATACTTAAATTGAAAGGGGTGTATATTGTGAAAAACAATAATTTCGGGAAATTTATATATGAATTAAGAAAAGAAAATAATATGACCCAAAAGGAGCTTGCAGAAAAAATAGGCGTTACTGATAAAGCTGTTTCAAGATGGGAAAACGGTAAAAATTATCCTGATATAGAAATAATGCAAAGCATTAGTGATGTTTTTGAAATTTCTGTCAGCGAGCTTCTTGAAGGCAAGCGATTAGAAAAAGACGAATTGGTTATTCAAAGCAATAAAAAGATGGTAAATGAAATAAAAAAGACGAAAAAGCTAAAAGCATTCATTACCGTATTTATCATTTTACTGGTTATATCAGGGATAACAGGCTCGGTATTTATAATTAAGGAATTTTCAAATCCTATTATTGAAAACTATCTTGATATGAAAAGCTCTGATGTTCGTTCACTGCTTGATAACATAAATGCGTTTATCGACCCGGAGGAAAATAACAACTTTGTTTTAACTGAATTTAGAGTCTTTATGAATACCGATAAAGAAACAACTGATATGTATTATGAAGGCATATGTAATGAAAGCCTATATTATGGTGGTGCATTAGGCTCGTATTATAACGATTTATCATATACAACAGTATACAAATATAAAAAAAGCATAACCGACGAGCAGGAACTAAATGCTCATTTCGCAATGAACTGTTTAGATGTCATCGATTTTATTGACACAATTAATTTTAGCGAAATCGATGACAGCTACAGCCAATCAAATACATATAATATTGATTTTGAATTAGGTGGATATTTGGAAGAAAAGGTAGTAATTAACGATGATTCAAAGCGATATGTTTATAGCGTAAAAGACAAAAACTTCAAACAGGTTGATGTCGGTTATGAATTAGTTGGCGATTATTCTTATGCGTCTATTTATTCTGTATATGAGGGCACAGGGACATTGCTGGCCCGTATATTTATCGAATTATAGTTATAAAGATTATAAAAATCAGCACTGTTATTCAAACAGTGCTGTTTAGTTATTATTTCTTATTTTCAAATATTTTCATTGCAACAATTACAATTGTAAAGCTGACGATACCGCCCATTGCTACATCGCTGAGATAGTGGGCGCCCATAACAAGTCTTGTAAAGGCTACAATTGAGGTATAAACGCAGGGTATCCAAAAGCAAAGCTGAGATTTCTTCTCCCATTTCTTTGAAATATAAGGGAACAACATCATAAGATAACTCATTCCTGCACCTGCGGTATGACCGCTTGGAAAGGACTTATTGCCGTTTATTCCATTGAGGTGATACCAAGGAGTAAAAGCATCATAGCTTCCCTGTGCAAGCAAATCTCTGAATCTTACACGTCCCCAAAGATATTTCATTCCTTCAATCGCTATTATCTGTGCAAACATTACAGCTATACCTATTATTGCAGTTTGACGTAAAACATCTCTGTACTTATCGGATATGGTGATAAAATTGCCAACAATCAGGCAGACAATACCAAAGCCTACACCGTATATGATACTGAATAGCATTTGATTTTCTTCAACAAAGAAATACTTGCCGATATAATATCCGAAATATGCAGAACCGCCCATAGCTATCAAAAATCCTGCAATCTTTTGCAGCTTATTTTTATATGTATAAAACAACACCGTACCGGCAATAGGGCAAATCAATCTTGACGGTATTTCACCTGTATTTCTAAACCAAATCGAAAAAATATCCTCAGGGTTATTAAGGATAATATCAAGCTTAAGGTCGCAAAATGCCGCCGCCACAAGAGCAATAATCGCCGCTATGTAAAAGAATGCTATGTTTCCCTTTTGTTTTTTCAGCATAATAATCACCTAAAATTATTTTATCATATACATTTTGCTTATTCAAGAATATGTTTAAATAACAAGAAAAAGACTGTAAAGATACAACAAATCTTTACAGTCTTTATTATTTACAGCTTATTTCTTTACGTTTTTAGCCGCTTCAAATTCCTTAATGATTTCAGCCTCGGGAGCAGTTGTGAGAAGTGAAACAACCACATTCACAACAAGTCCGATTATAAATGCAGGAAGAAGCTCATAGATATTGAGAACATCTGCAAGTCCTGCAATAGCGTATTTCCAAACGAATACCATAACACCGCCTGCAATCATACCTGCAACAGCACCGTACTTGTTTGAACGCTTCCAGAAAAGTGAAAGCAAAACTACTGGTCCGAAGGCGGCACCGAAGCCTGCCCACGCAAATGAAACGATACCGAATACTGATGAATTTGAGTCCCAAGCGATGATAACTCCGATTATTGAAATAACAACAAGAGTTACTCTTGCAACAACCATTTTTGCTGTTTCCGAAAGATTAAGCTTGAAAACACCGCCGAGGATATTTTCACTTGCTGATGAAGATGCGGCAAGAAGCTGGCTGTCAGAGGTGGACATTGTACTTGCAAGAATACCTGCAAGGATAACGCCTGCAATAAGTGCAGGTACAACACCCTGCTGTGAAAGCAAATCGGAAATTCTAACGATAATAGTTTCGCTGTCCTCAAGAGGAGCAAGAGCACCGTTGTTAACCATTCCCAAGCCTACAACGCCTATAAGAATTGCAAGTCCCATTGAAATAACTACCCAAACAGAAGCAACACGTCTTGAAATTTTAATTTTATTCGGATCCTCAATAGCCATAAAGCGAAGAAGAATATGAGGCATACCAAAATAACCAAGTCCCCAAGCAAGAGTTGAAATAATAGTCAAAAGTCCGTATGGCTTACTTGTTGCCGTTTCTGCAACATATGTATTTGTCATTGAAAAATAACCGGGAAGCTCTTTGGCATTTTCAATAACAGCTTCCATTCCGCCTGCCTGTGAAACGCCGAAGATAAGCACGAATATAAGTGCACAGGTCATAATAATTGACTGAACAAAGTCAGATACAGAAGCCGCATTAAAGCCACCCAAGGAGGTATAGCCAACAATAATAATTGCGGAAACAATCATTGCGATATGATAGTCCACACCGAAAAGTGTACCGAAAAGCTTTCCGCAGGCAGCAAAGCCCGATGCGGTATACGGAACGAAAAATATAATTATGACAAGAGCCGCAATACCCATAAGAATTTTTTTACTGTCCTTATATCTCAGGGAGAAATAATCGGGTATTGTAATTGCATTTATATTAGCGGAATAATTACGCAGACGCTTTGCGACGATAAGCCAGTTAAGATATGTACCCACAGCAAGACCTATGGCAGTCCAGCCAACGTCTGCAACACCTGATAAATAGGCAAGTCCGGGCAAGCCCATAAGCAGATAGCTTGACATATCCGAAGCCTCGGCACTCATTGCCGTAACAAGAGGTCCCAGCTTTCTTCCGCCTAAATAGAAATCGCCGACATTTTTTGTCCTCTTTGAATATATAACTCCGATCATAAGCACCGCAAAAAGATAAACTACAATCGAAATCATAATACAGATTTGTGCTTTTGTCATACTTTTATTCTCCTTCAGAAAAGAAATAAGGCACCGCAAATGAAAATGCGATGTCTTATTTTAACATAATATTTATACAATGTCAAAATTATATTTATGCATAAAAAATATTATTGCTTTTTAAACCTTATAACATTCCAGCTAAAGGGCTGTAAATGTGCCGTTACGGTTGTGCCGTCAATCTCGGGAAGCTCATTTTTATGAGGCTTAACAGGAGAATTATCAAAGCCGTTTTCCTCCTTTGCACCATAGCCGTCCATTGAAATAAATTCAAAGGGCTTGTAGCCTTCAAGGTCAAGGAGATTTATTTCAAGCAAAGCATCGTCATCAAGGGATTTGTTGACGCAGAAAAGAGTCATTTCCTCCTTTTCCTCATTGATGGTTGCTATCGCCTCAAGATAAGGAACATCTGTAAAATCCCTGCAATCATATTTAGGACAGGAAATAATCGGGTTTAATGCAACTCCCCTACCGAAATTACTTAAATGCTCAAATGGATAATATGTAGTCTGCTTAAATATTCCGCCGCCTGTTTGAGTGAAAATAGGGGCAATAACATTTACAAGCTGTGCAAGGCAGGCAATTTTAATTCTGTCGCAATGGCGAAGAAGAGTAATCATCATTGAGCCTACAAGCAAGGCGTCCTCAAAATTATAAATATCCTCAAGTCTGGGCGGAGCCATTGACCATCTTTCATACGGTGCGTCATCTGAATGATACCAAACATTCCATTCGTCAAAGGAAAGATTTATGGTTTTCTTCGTTCTTTTCTTTGCTTTTATATAATCACAAACACACAAAACGGAATGAATAAACTCATCAAGCTCTAAAGTCAAAGCTAAAAATGACGGTGTATCATCATTATGATTTCCGTAATACTGATGCAGGGAGACATAATCAATACTGTCATAGGCAATATCAAGAGAGGTTGCCTCCCATTCTCCGAAGGTGGGAGAATTTCTGCTTGAAGAGCCGCACAAAACAGTTTCAATAGAGCCGTCTGTCCATTTCATCATTTTTGATGCCTCAAGGGCTGTTCTGCCATATTCCGAAGCAGTCTTTGCGCCCATCTGCCATCTGCCGTCCATTTCATTGCCGAGGCACCAGAGCTTTATATTCCAAGGCTCCTTATAGCCGTGCTTAATTCTCATATCCGACCAAGCAGAGCCGCCCTTGTGATTAGTATATTCAACAAGATTTCTTGCCTCGTCGGGACCTCTTGTTCCCAAGTTTACAGCCATCATACATTCGGTATTTGCCTTTTGACACCATTTCATAAACTCATTAGTGCCAAAGGTGTTAGGCTCAGTAGTTCCCCAAGCCAAATCAAGACGCTTCGGTCTGCTTTCTGCAGGACCGACACCGTCCTCCCAGTTATAGCCGGACACAAAATTACCGCCGGGATAACGGACTATGGGAGCATTCAGCTCCTTCACCATATCAATAACATCTGTTCTGAAGCCGTCGCTGTCGGCAAGTGGGTGCGACGGCTCATAAATACCGCCGTAAACCGCTCTGCCCAAATGCTCAATAAAGGAGCCGTAAATTCTTTTATCTATTTCGCCTATCTGAAATTCTTTTGCTAAAGTTATTTTTGCCTTCATATTTTCCTCGCAGAATTTTATCTCATTCTATAGGTTCAAAATCCGCCGCCGTATGCTTGCATATAGGACAAATGAAATCCTCGGGAAGCTCATCACCCTCATATACATAACCGCAAATTTTGCAGACATAGCCCTTTTTCTTAGGCTTTTCGGGCTTAGGCTTGATATTGTCAAAATAATACTGATAGGTAACTGATTTTTCATTTGACAGAGCTTGGCTTTCGGTAATTTCAGCAATAAACATTGTATGAGAAACACAATCAACCTCTTCAACTACCTTGCAGGAAATGAAAGCGTTTGCAAAGTCTTCAAGATAAACTATACCGTTTTCGCTTCTTTTCATTTCGCCAACGATTTTTTCTTCATTTCTGCCGCTTTTAAAGCCGTAATGCTGAAATACGAAAAACGGTACGCTTTCCGTCAAAACAGATACATTGAACTCACCTGTTTTCTTAATCATATCGTGGGTGTAATTTTTCTTGTTCACAGAGATTGCAATTTTTACGGGGCTATCGGCAACCTGCATAGCAGTATTGATTATACAGCCGTTGTCCTTTTCACCGTCCTTTGCAGTAAGGACAAACAGTCCGTAGCTTAATTTGTGAACAGCAGTTTTGTCAATCATTTTTAAGTCTCCTTTAAAATTATATTTTTGGTTTTTGAATTAACGGCATAAATGCCTAAGCAGACAAGCAAAAGAGAAAGTATTATCTGAAATGCAGTCTGCATTATTTCTTCTTTAAGGAAAAGTGCTGAAAGCAGACACCCGAATATCGGTGTCATAAAGCCGAACACGGCTACCCTTGAAACATCATTATATTTAAGCAGAATGCCCCAAAGCGTATATGCGGCGGCGGAAATAAATGCGAGATAAATCAAAAGAATAATACCTTTTAAATCAGCCTGCGTTATTTTACCGCCCATAGCTAATCCGAAAACAACCATAATAATTCCGCCAAGTGCAAACTGATATCCGCTTAAAGCCACAGGGCTTTCACCTTCGCTGAATTTCTTTAAAAACACGGAAGAAAAGGCATATGACAGAGAAGAAATTATAATAAAGCCTTCACCTGAAAATTTAAAGTTAAAATCAAAGCCTCCGCTATTACTGAAATTAATTATAACAACTCCGAGAAAGCCTATGATACAGCCTATTATCTTTTTCACCGTCAGCTTATCCTGTTTAAAAACAACGGCTGAAATTATAACAGCGAAGAAAACGCTTACGCTGTTTATTATTGAGCTTTTAGTCCCTGTTGTATGCGCCAAGCCGATATAAAAAAATATGTACTGCAATACGGTTTGAAACAGGGATAAAACAGGTATTTTTGCAAGGGAGCTTTTCTTCGGAAAAAGTAATTTTTTAGAAGCTATACTGCCGAAAGCGATAATCAAAATACCTGCAAGTGTAAAGCGTACACCTGCAAAAAGTATCTGCGTCGAATAATCTCCTCCACCTATATCAAAAAGCGAATAGCCTATTTTGATGCAGGGAAAGGCACTGCCCCAAAGGGCACAGCAAATCATCGCAAGCAGGCAGACGTTTAAAGGCCTTGATAAAAGCTTTGCCTTTTTATCCATTATTTCTTTGTAGTAGAGCCGAAGCCGCCGTCTCTTACACCGTCTGCACTATCGTCATATGTAATACCAAACTGTGTAAATATACCCTGTGCAAAGCCGTCTCCTGCCTCCACAACAGCAGTATGACCTTCATCATGGGCGTCACAGCTTATTTTAATCATAATATGTCCCTCGTTTGAGGAATTATAATAATCGGAATCAATAATGCCGACAGTGTTATCAAGCTGACATCTGTGCTTAAAGCCAAGACCTGAACGGGGATAAATTGAAAGAACCCAGCCCTCGTCAATTTTCGACCTAATGCCTGTGGGAACAAGAGTTGATTTTCCTTTTTCAAAGGTAATCTGTGCAGGTGCGTAAAAATCATAGCCTGCCGAGCCTGAGGTTGCCCTCTTCGGAAGCTTTATGCTGTCATAAATTTCTCTGACATTTTCCGTTTCGGGAAAATTTTTAAGCCAGTCCTTTTCAAACTGCTCAAAGGATACCTTTTCAAATTCTGCAATTCTGTTCATATAAAATCTCCTATAATATTAATCTAACGATATAATATCACAAATAAAAAAATAAAACAATCCTTAATGCTGCATAAAAATCATTCACACAGCAAAAAGGACTGCCGAAAAAATAAGGCAAAAGAATATATCAAGATTTGCCGTCTATAATCCGAAGCTGACGCTCAAAGCATGATTTACCTTTCCCATATCGTCGGTATCAAGGCTTCCCATTTTCTCACGCAGTCGGCGTTTGTCAATAGTTCTAACCTGTTCCAAAAGCACAACACTGTCCTTTGCCAGACCGCAGTTTACAGCGTCCACCTCAATATGAGTGGGCAAATTCGTTTTATCCCTCTGTGAGGTAATGGCGGCGGCAATAACCGTTGGGGAATATTTATTTCCCACATCGTTTTGAACGATAAGTACAGGTCTTACCCCACCTTGCTCCGAGCCGACCACAGGACTTAAATCAGCATAATATATCTCGCCTCGTTTAATAAGCAATTAAATCACCTTCATATAAGCATCTGATGTTTCACATCTCACAAATATGATTGCCATATCATATTGAATTTAAACATCATATTCCATTATATGTAGAAAATTTTTCTTGGTATTTTGTCAAAATAAAAAAATGCTCATAGTATGAAGCATAAAGAGAATTTTCAAGATATGAAAGGAGCTTATATATGGAAGATTATGTTGACCTTTTCAAGCCCAGCTTTTTGAAAAAAGAAAACAGACCTGCACTCCCCGAGGATGCATCTGTAACAATGGCATATGTGCCGCTACAGCTCGAGCTTGTAACATACGACGCAGACAAAGCACTTCAAAACGGAACATTGTTTCCTGCACTTAACAAACCGTTTTTGGGAAAGATGGTGAAAAACGTATGAGCAAAAATAAGCTTTTAAAAAGACTTTCAGCTTTGGGCTTTGCTATGTACGAGTGCCGTCTTTTCTGTGACACCCACCCTGACGATCAGGAGGCGCTTGAGCTTCTTAATTCCTACAAAAAGAAATATGAAGCAGTCAAGGCAGAATTTGAAAAGGAATTCGGTCCCCTTACCTTAAACGGATATAACAGCGATGACTGGCTGAAGGACCCATGGCCTTGGGATAATTCGTCAGACTGAGTCTGCAAATCATTATTTTTCACTTTGAAAAAAGCCGCTTGAACATTCAAGTTCAAACGGCTTTCATTTATTCAGAATATTTAAAAATCTTCTCCCTGCATCATTTCAATGCCTGTAACAGGATTAATTGTTCCCGTATCATCTGAAGCAGGAATTACTATTTCATTCTCCGTAATGTCTAATCCCGTCATACTGATTCTGACAGTTACATCACCCTTAATTTTACCAAGGTCATATGTTTTAACCGTCTTGCCGTCAAGCTTAACCGTTTCATATGTAATCTTTTCTTTTTTGTCCTCAGGGTTTTCAAATTCAAGATAGGTAAATTTTTTATCGTCTTCAGTCTTATAGCTTAAACTTAATTTTGTTTTTTGGTCATTATAATACGGAAGAACCACCTTAACAGTCACCTGACGCTTTTTAGGCTTTTCGGTTGTAGCCTCTGTTGTAGTGGTTGTATCATTTTTTAAAGTGGTTGTTTCTTTGCCTGCGGCTGTTGTTGTCTTATTTGAAGAACTGCCGGAATTTGCTGATGAAGCAGAGGCTTTATCCTTGGAATTTGTTTTTGCCGATGTTGTGGTTTTTGAGCCCTTGGCAGTTGTATCATTATTGCCGGTATTTTCCGTTTTTGAAGAATCCTCGGCAGATGAGTCCTCTGTTACAATTTCGGTTACAACCTTACCTGATTCGTCGGTTACCTCTTTGCCGTTTTCGTCAGTTACGGGAATAGTTACAACAGTGTCCTTGTACTCCTTTGAAGCACATGCAGACAAAGCAAAAATCATTGATAAAACCATTAAAACAGCTAATATTTTTTTCATAAGTATCACCTTTACATTTTAAATAAAGCAGTTATATGAAGCGTCACTCGGCATTCTCCAGTCACCTCTGGGGCTCAGAGAAACAGAGCCGACCTTCGGGGAATCGGGAATACAGGAGCGCTTAAACTGACTGATAAAAAATCTTTTCATAAATACATTAAGCCACTTGTCAACGGTAGCACTATCATACTTGCCATCAAAGGCCTTTACTGCAAGAAAGGACAGCTTCTCCTTAGAAAAGCCAAAGCGTACAAAATTGTATAAAAAGAAATCATGAAGCTCATATGGACCGATATTATCCTCGGTCTTTTGTGCAATTTTACCGTTTTCATCGGGAGGAAGAAGCTCCGGTGAAACAGGTGTATCAAGAATATCATAAAGAATATCCGCAGTAGCCTTATCGCTGAAATCCGCAACATATTTCACAAGATATCTTACAAGGGTTTTCGGAACAGATGCATTTACTCCGTACATTGACATATGGTCGCCGTTATAGGTGCACCAGCCCATAGCAAGCTCGCTTAAATCTCCTGTACCCACAAGCAATTTTCCGTGCTTATTTGCCATATCAAAAAGCACCTGTGTACGCTCTCTCGCCTGAGTGTTTTCATATGTGATATCCTTAATGCTTTCATCGTGCTCAATATCCCGCATATGCTGAATACAAGCGTCCTTAATGCTTATTTCCTTATAGGTTACACCAAGTGATTTCATAAGGTCAAGGGCATTTTGATATGTTCTGTCGGTAGTACCGAATCCGGGCATTGTAATACCCAAAATGTCGCTGTTCGGTTTACCCAAAAGCTTCATAGCCTCTACGCACACAAGCAGTGCAAGGGTAGAATCAAGTCCGCCTGAAATACCTACAACAGTACCGCTTGAGCCCACATGCTCAATACGCTTTGCAAGTCCTGCTGCCTGAATTGAGAAAATCTCCTTACATCTTTCACGCCTGCTGTCATTATCAGAAGGCACAAAGGGATGAGGGTCAACAAAACGGTGTTTTAAATCATTGTTTTCATTTTTAATCACAGCCGTTGAAAAGCCTATTCCGTCACTGCTGTTTACAAAGGACATATTACTTTGCCTCTGACTGATAAGCTTTTCAATATCTATATCGGCACAGGTCAACACGCTTTCTCTTGCAAATCTTTCACCCTCTGCAATAACTGCACCGTTTTCGGCAACAATGGTAGCACCGCTGAAAACAAGGTCGGTTGTGCTTTCATAAACAGACGCTCCTGCGTAAACATAAGCGCAAATACATCTTGCAGACTGATTTGCAATTAGACTGCGTCTGTAATCAGCCTTAGAAACATATTCATCACTTGCGGAAAGATTGATAATCACATTTGCACCGTGACAGGTAAGCTCACCGCTGGGAGGACAGGGCACCCACAAATCCTCGCAAAGCTCGGCGCCTAATACTATACCATCGCCCAAATCAAATATCTGCTGACCTATCATTGTATCAAAGCCGCAGAAATTTATGGGCTGGCAGGATTTAAAATCATCACCCGATGCAAACCAGCGCTTTTCATAAAACTCATTATAATTTGCCAAATGAATTTTCGGAACTATCCCTAATATTTTACCGTTAAGAATAATTACGGCACAATTATAAAGGCTGTTATAAAACGGTACAGGCATACCGACAGCAACGCATATATCCCTGCCCTTTGTATAATTTACTACTTCAGCGAAAGCCTCTTCAGCCGACTGTTGAAGAGCTTTTGTAAAGAATAAATCGGCACAGGTATAGCCTGTTACTGACAGCTCCGGAGTTACAAGAAGCCTTACATCTTCATTGCAAGCCTTATCAATGGCTTTTATAATTTCTGCTTTATTAAATTCGGGGTCAGCCACCTTCAGCTTTAATGATGCCGAAGCGACTCTGAAAAATCCATAATTCATAATATCACCACATTATTAACAGTATGTATATAAAGAATTAAATCATTGTAATTTTAAATTTAAAGGAGACAGTTTCCCCTGTATCAAGAACAGTCATACCCCTCTTATGCTCAAATATACCGTCCTCATCAAGACAGCTTGAAATGCCTGTCCAAGGCTCAAGAGCAACAAAGGGAGCATTTCCTACTGCAGACCATATAAGAAGATTTCTCATATCCTGAAATTCTATCTTAATTCCCCTGCCGTTTTTGCCGATTAATGTGGCAGACTTTGCAGGGCAGTTTTCAAAAATCAAAGCATCATTTTCTTCAAAAAGATTATGTTCAAGGCTGAGAACAGCGCCTCCCTGCATTACGTCAAATTTTTTACTTGTATCAACAAGACCGCTGTGGTGGTCAGGTCTTAAGCAAGGCTCAGTTATATTTTTATCAAAAATAACCTTATAATCCTCAAATGCCTCATCATTGTCAACAGGACAGTTAAAGGCAGGATGACCTCCTATTGCAAAGGGCAATTTTTCATTTCCCGTGTTAGTTATTATATACTCAGTTGTAACAGTATCGCCGTTAATAGTATATTTAATTTTCAGCTCATAATCAAAGGGAAACTGCTTTTTAGTTTCCTCTGAGCTTTTTTGGGTAAATGTTACACTGTTTTTGCACTTTTCAAAAACATCAAAGGGGTTAATTCTTGCTACGCCGTGGCGCTTCATATTACATTCCTTGCCAAAAGCAAAGGATTTTCCGTCGGGAAGAACACCTGTAATGGGAAAGCATACAGGAGCCTGTCCTGCCCAAAAATCAGGATTACCCTGCCAAAGATATTCTCTGCCGTCCTTTTTCAGTGAATTAAGCTGTGCACCCTCTAAGCCTAAAACGGCACTGCTTTCACCGCTTGTAATTGTAAACTGCAAATAAATCACTCCAATCTTTTTTATTATAACTTATATAAAGTTGCAATGCAATATTGAAAATATATAACTTATGGGTTACAATATACGAAAGCAAAAAAGATGTTTAAGGAGACTATTATGAATATTGACGAATTTATTGACGAAGCTGTTTTTTCAGAGAATGAAGCTCATAAATGCTTTTATACTTTAATTTGGGACAGCTTTAAGGAAAGCGGTTATGTAATAACAGATGAAGAGGGTCACGAAATTGACGCTATTATAAAAGCTGTTTCTCTGCAAAATCTTTTAGGTGAATTTGTTTACAGACTTTATGACGAGGTAAACGAAACAGGCTTTGAGGATGTACTCGATTACTGCGAATCGGCAGGCTTCGGCGAGGATGAAATATTAAACTACTGTCAGGGAAACGAAAACATAGATGTAGACGAGGACGATTTTGAACTGACCGTTAAAAATGCACTTGACTATTTTACCGAAATAACGGCAGACAAAATGCTTGAAGAATTTTCGGCAGACGATTTATTTGACTGTATGTTTACGGCAACATATGCCTTTGAGCAGGATTTCACATTTGATTTTGAGGATTCAGAGGAGCTTTTGGCATTTGTTGAAACAAACCACGAACAGCTTGATAATTATAAAGAGGAATATCCGTCGGTTATGAGCTGGATTGAAGGCGGTATGATTTGCTGATTTTCAAACGGTAGAATAATAAAAAGGGACTGTCACACGATTTTTTGTGAGACAGTCTGTTTTTATTCAAAGGGAACAACAGGGCTTTCAGAGTAACTAACCCGCTACGAAACAGTCCCCCGGACTGTTTCTCCCAAATTCGTTGCTCCTTTCAGTCGCCGAATTTGGATCGGCTTGTCACAGGTTCGAGCCATATTAATTACTATAAAATTAAAAGAGATACCACAAGGGTATCTCTTTTAATTTGGTGGGAACAACAGGGCTCGAACCTGTGACCCTCTGCTTGTAAGGCAGATGCTCTCCCAGCTGAGCTATGCTCCCGTCAGCGATATAAAGTATACATCAAGTAATGCTCAATGTCAAGCATTAATTTTTGAAAAAAGCTCTTTTATTCTGTCAGTCCTGTCGCTGAGATAGAGAAAGCCGAAAAGTGCCTCTATTCCTGTTGCACAATGGTATTCCCCCTCAGTTGCACTTTTAGGAGAATGTCCCACCTTTGCATTTCTGCCTCTTTTATAGACTGCCGTTTCTTCCTCGGTAAGAATATCCTTTATTTTTTCATATGCCTGTGTCTGCGCTTTTGCAGAAACGAACTTAACGCTTTCTTTATGTAAATCGTTTACAGGTCTGTTAGCCTCTGCTACAAGGCTTTCACGGACAAGCATTTCATAAACACAGTCCCCTATAAAAGCTAAATTAAGGGGACTGAGCTGCTTTGGATTAATGTCTTTATCAATAAATCTCACATCATTACGGCACGTATTCAAACTCTATATCATAGAGTGATACGATATCGCCCTCCTGTATACCCTTTTCCTTCAAAGCATCAAAAACTCCGCTTTTTTCAAGAACCCTCTGCATATACTGCAAAGCCTCGTAATCCTCAATATCTATACCCTTAAGCACCTTCGGAAACCAAGAAGCCTCCACAAGATAATAATGGTCGTCAACAACAGTAATCTTAAAGCCGTTATCATTTTTGATAATTGACTCAATGGGAATTTCCTCTGCCTCGTATTCCTTTATAGGCGGTAAGGTTTGGAGCTTATTCCAAACAGCGTTCATCAGCTCCTGAGTACCCTCGCAAATCGGGGCACAAATTGAATAATATTCATATCCCTTTGACTGAACATAATTTTTAAATTCTTCAATCTGCTCAGGCTCCGCCATATCAATTTTATTTCCCGCAACAATCTGCGGTCTTGTGGCAAGGTCTGGATTAAACTTAACAAGCTCTTCATTGATTTTTTCAAAATCCTCAATAGGATTTCTGCCCTCGTGACCGCTGACATCAACAATATGAACAAGCAGTCTGCACCTTTCAACATGGCGCAAAAATTCGTGCCCCAAGCCTATGCCCTCGCTGGCACCCTCAATAAGACCGGGTATATCCGCAATTACAAATGAGCTTCCCTCTCCCATAGACACTACGCCCAAATTAGGCACAAGGGTTGTGAAATGATAATCGCCGATTTTCGGCTTTGCCTGACTTACAACGGAAATAAGGCTTGACTTACCTACAGACGGATAACCCAAAAGCCCCACATCTGCAAGAAGCTTAAGCTCAAGAGAAACCTCCCATTCTTCACCCGGCATACCGGGCTTTGCAAACCTGGGCACCTGCCTTGTGGGAGTGGCAAAATGAATATTTCCCCAACCGCCTTTTCCGCCCTTTGCGGCAACAAATCTGTCGATTTTGCTCATATCAGCCATAACAGCCCCCGAATTTGACTCTCGGATAATTGTACCTCTCGGAACCTTTATTTCAAGGTCGGGAGCCTTTTTTCCGTACTGACGGGAGCCTCTGCCGTTTTCTCCGTTTTTAGCGGCATATTTACGCTTATATCTGAAATCTGCAAGAGTTGACAGATTATCGTCAACAACAAAAATAACGTCTCCGCCTTTTCCGCCGTCACCGCCGTCGGGTCCGCCTGCTGCCACATACTTCTCCCTGTGAAAAGCAACTGCGCCTGCTCCGCCGTCTCCTGCCTTTATCTTTATTTTCGCTATATCAACAAACATAATAATTTTCCTCACTTTTCTTACTTAAGAATAATAACAAAAAATATTAAAAAATGCAACAGCATACAATATTATATGGTGCTTTAAGGGAAAAAACATATTTAACTTTGCCAAAAAACGAAAAATATACGCAAAATGTATATTTATACGCAAAGTCATTGACAACAAAAAATAATGCTGATATAATTCTAAACAGATGTCAGAGACGGCATCGTAAACAGGGTTTGTATTGTTGCATTACAAAGCCTGTTTATTCATTGCAAACTAAAAAAAATATTTATGGGAGGGCAAATATGACTTATTCACAGAAGGTTCTTGATGACCTTAAAAAGAAAAATCCTGACCAGCCTGAATTTTTACAGGCGGCAGAAGAAGTGCTTGAGGCACTTGCTCCTGTGGTTGACAACGACCCGAAATATCAGAAGGCAGGTCTGCTTGAAAGACTTGTTGAGCCTGAAAGACAGATTATGTTCCGTATTCCTTGGGTTGATGACAAGGGCGAGGTTCACGTAAACAGAGGCTACCGTGTTCAGTTTAACTCTGCAATCGGTCCTTACAAGGGCGGCTTGAGGCTTCATCCAAGCGTTAATCTGAGCATTATCAAGTTCCTTGGCTTTGAGCAGATTTTCAAAAACAGCTTAACAGGACTTCCTATCGGCGGCGCAAAGGGTGGCTCCGACTTTGACCCTAAGGGCAAGAGCGATATGGAAATTATGCGTTTTTGTCAGGCATTTATGAACGAGCTTTACAAATATATCGGTGCTGACGAGGACGTTCCGGCAGGTGATATCGGTACAGGTGCACGTGAGGTTGGTTATCTCTACGGTCAGTACAAAAAGCTGACAAACCGTTCCGAGGGTGTGCTTACAGGTAAGGGCTTAAGCTTCGGCGGTTCTCTTGCAAGAACAGAGGCTACAGGCTACGGTCTTGTATACATCACAGAGGAGCTTCTCAAAGACCACGGCAAGAATATTTCAGGTGCAAGAATTGCCGTATCAGGCTCAGGTAACGTTGCTATTTACGCTATTGAAAAGGCTGAACAGCTTGGCGGAAAGGTGATCTCATGCTCCGATTCAACAGGCTATATCATTGATGAAAACGGCATTGACGTTAATGCATTAAAGCAAATTAAAGAGGTTGACAGAAAAAGAGTTAAGGAATATCTCAACTATCATCCCGACGCAATTTACGGAGAAGGCTCTGTATGGGACAACGTTGTTTGCGAGGTTGCTCTTCCCTGTGCAACTCAAAACGAAATCAACAAGGCTGAAGCAGAAAGGCTTGTTGAAACAGGTTGCTACGCTGTATGTGAGGGTGCAAATATGCCTACCGACGCTGCGGCTACTCAGATTTTCCTTGAAAATAATATTCTCTTTATCCCGGGTAAAGCATCTAATGCAGGCGGTGTTGCTACCTCTGCTCTTGAAATGGGACAGAACTCTATCCGTTCAAGCTGGACCTTTGACGAGGTTGATGCAAAGCTCAAGGGCATTATGATAAACATTTACTATCATATGAAGGAAGCTTGCGAGGAATACAATGCTCCCGATAATTTTGTAATGGGTGCAAATATTGCAGGCTTTATGAAGGTTGCCGACGCTATGATGGCTCAGGGAATTGTATAATAAAGCTATATGGTAATTTAAGTAAAAATGACTGTCTCGGCTTTAACTGAGACAGTCATTTTTTTCTGTTTAATATTAATCATTTCCCGAGGCTTTGCCGTGATGAATGGCGTTGGCAATATTCACAGGTGATAAAAATACCTTCATCTGCTTTAATTTAGTATCAAGCTTGCTGTTGCTGGGCTTGATATTGCACAGACTGTAAACGCTTATCGCCTTAGCCTGTTCAATGAGCTCAAGGTTCTTATCCTTTCTAATATAAACGCTTTTTGTTTCTCCCGGAAGGAGGTCAAAGAAATTATCGCTGAAGGGCTCCGTTGAATTAGCACAGTCAAGCTTAACAAATCTTGCATATTTGTCTGACGTAATATCAAGGGCAAGTGTATTTGCTTTAATCGTAATCTTACACTTCAGCTTTGCTTTAGGCAGGCAAAGATTTTTTTCGCTGTCAAACAGTAAAATCTTTTCATTAACTATTTTTTCTCCCTTTAATAATCTTGCACAAAGGCCTGTTCTTTTAAGGTCATATTCCTTTTTAAGCCTATTCATATCAAGGAAAAATACATCCCTGTTTTCAAGGGGAGTAAGGGCCATATTCTGAAATCTTTTATCAATAACGCCATTTTCAAAATCAAAAAGCTCATATTCAATTCTGACGTTTCTAACCTCATTATAGTCGTTTATCGCCATAATTCTCACAAAATCGGGGTTGTCCTCAATAGACACGGAAAGGGGTGCATTAAAATGCCTTGCCTTATATTGAAGAGCCTTATAGTTTCCGTAAAAATCATAGCTTGACCAAGAGCAACAGCCCCAGCAATCATTAAGCTGCCAATACATAGCGCCGTTGCATCTTCCTTTATTTCTTCTCCAATGCTCAGTAGCATCGGCAATACATTCCTGCTGAGTAATCTGCGACAGATAAACATAATCCTTAAATCTTTCGGGAAGATTAAATCTTGAGGCGATATAATATATCATTTTATCATTGCCGTTTGCACATTTCTGGTGAGATTTAAAAACTGCACTTGACAGAGAATAGTCAGCAGGCTGAGCAAATTTCTCAATAGTTTTCATATCAGGCAGGCTTTCAAAGCCGAACTCACTGCAAAAACGAGTCATTCTCTTACGGTAATGATTCATAGGCTGCAGTCCGTGCCATACTCCCCATAAATGCGTATCTCCCACATTATCGCTGTGAACTCCCACATTATGAGATGTGCCTATAGGCGAGCCCGGAATATATGGGGTCTGCTTATCAATTTTTCTGATTTCAGGCTCTAAAATTCCATAGAAGAATTTTTCTGTATAGTCCACATATTTTGTCATATGTGCCCAAGCCATATGCATATCTTCTATTTCATTATTACCGCACCATAAAGCAAGTGAGGGATGATTTTTAATTCTTTTGACGTTATATGCTACTTCCTTTTTGACGTTTTCAAGGAAATCATCATTAAAAAACGGATAAGCCTGACAGGCAAACTGAAAATCCTGCCAAATAAGTATACCCTTTTTGTCGCAAAGGCTGTATAGCTCATCACTGCCGTAATATCCGCCACCCCATATACGAATCATATTCATATTTGAAAACTGCACTGCATATATAAGGTCATTAAGCCGTCTGTCGTCAAATCTTGTGATAAAGCTGTCCGGAGGAATGTAGTTTGCGCCCTTGATAAAAACAGGAACGCCGTTAAGCTTAAACTGAAAATTCTGCCCGTATCTGTCATCAGCTCTGTTAAGCTCTATTACTCGCAGTCCGATTTGCGTTTCCTTCTCATCAACAATCCTTCCATCTGCGTTAAATACCTTTGCTTTTACTGTATAAAGAGGCTGATTGTTTCTGCCGGAAAGCTCCTGTGTCCACCACAGCTCCGGATTTTTAACGCTGAAATCGGCAGCAGCAGCTTTACGGCTTTCAAGCAGCTCCCCTTTTGGTGAATAAAGAGAAATCTCGCAGGAATAATCATTGTCGGATATGCTTTTTACGTCAGTGTCAATATGCAAATCAACCCTGTTTTTACTGTGCTTTTGCTCAACGTTAATTCCGTTAATCTCCGCTGCTTCGGCAAATTCAAGGCAAATATCCCCCGATATGCCGCTGACAGGCAATGACGGTCCCCAGTCCCAACCAAAGTGGCACTGCGGTTTTCTGATATGAACAATTCCGTTCAAGCCGTTGGAATTAATAGGAGCAGGACATTTTTTATATTTTTCCTTAACATATTTAACAGGTGAATAAAATACTATTTTAATTCTGTTTTCACCGACACAAAGGTATTTTTTTACATCCTCCCTGTACGCCAAAAAGCAGTTATCGCTTTTACCTGCCAATCTGTTGTTTATGTAGATATCACACAGGGTATCAAGCATTTTACAGCTAAGATAAATTCTGTCATATTCAAAATCCGAGTCTTGAAGATAGAAGTTTCTTTCATACTCCCAGTCTTTTTCTGCAATCCATTGTACATCATTTTCATTAAGCCCCTGCAACGGGTCTGAAATAACTTTGTTACGCATAAGGTCAAGATAATTGCAGCCCGGTACATATCCTTTCAACCAAGCTTCTTCTCCAACCTGTCTGAAATTCCATCTCCCTGTAAGAATCTTGCTTTCCATAAAAATACCCCTTTATTTAACACAATATAAGTAAAGTAATAAATTTCCACTATTGATTATACATAGTTTTTTCACAATTTACAATATTTTATTGAGTAAAATATTAATTTGTGGTATAATAAATCAGTCATATTTTGACGAAATATGACATAAATGTATATACCGATACAAATCGGGAAAAAATAATACAAAAAGCTCGGAGGTTTAAAAATGGCTTTATTTGAGGTCGACGACAGTAATTTTGATGAAGAGGTGCTTTCTGCAAAGGAAGATGTACTTGTTGATTTTTATGCAACCTGGTGTATGCCCTGCAAAATGCTTTCACCTGTAGTTGATAAGGTTGCTGAAAATATGAAGGTCTGCAAGGTCAATATCGACGAGGCCAAAGAAAGCGTTTCAAGCTATATGATAGCAAGCGTTCCTACACTTATTGCATTCAGAAACGGTGAGGAAATCAACAGGCTTTCAGGTGTAACCGGCGAAGAAGAAATAATGAATCTTTTCAAATAAAATACAATAAATACATCAAAGAGGCTCGAGAAAAATCTCAAGCCTCTTTGTATTTTGAAAAAATTTTTTCTTATTTCCCTATTATATTACCACATTTTTGCCTTTTTTTCAAGTCTTGTATTCATTTTATAAATGTTGTATTAGATATACAGGAGGTTGATAAAATGAACAATACAAGTATGACTGCAATGATGAGCCTTTTTGCAAGAGCACATCATCAAAGCTACGCACACCAAATCATCAAAGACGAAATTGCAAAAAAACTGCTTACGGATACAGAATATGAATCCATAAGCAAAAATCTTAATGACGGTGCCGACTTCTTTTTACCCGACGGTATCGCAGACCTTGATTTAATTATGAATCAAATTATATCCCCCACAGTTTTGGGCAGAAGCAAGTTTGCAGAAAAAAGCCTTAAGCTTGCCGTTAAATTAGGCGCAAAGCAGTATGCTGTTTTAGCATCAGGCTATGACACATCTGCCTATAGAATTGATCTTAACGGAATAAAAGCTTTTGAAATCGACAAAGAAGAAATGATTGATGACAAAATCAGCCGTCTTGAAAAAGCAGAAATCAACCATTCGGGTGTAACCTTTATCTCAGCAGATTTAACCGACAGAAATCTTACAAGCATAATAACCGCAAATGGCTTTAATAAGAATAAAATTTCATTTATATCTGCCCTCGGTATTATATATTATCTAAATAAATCAGACCTGAAATCTCTTTTGCTCTGCCTTGCAGATATTACGCCAAAGGGCAGCACATTGGTTTTTGACTATCCGAATGAAAAATATCACGGAAAGATACAGACGCTTGCAAAGGGTGCAGGCGAAGAAATGCAATCAAGATACTCCTACCGAGAAATTGAAAGGCTCCTCAGTGACTGCGGCTTTGCCATATATGAGCATCTGTCGGAAACGGAAATAAACCAACAGCTTTTTCTTCCATTCAATACAATTTATAAAACAAACCCTATTAAGGCACAGGAGGGTGTAAATTTCTGTCTTTGCGTCAGAAAGAATCATACATTTTTATAAAACAATCCATCCTTGTTGCAATAAGCATACATAATACCGTGACCTTTGATTTTAAAATGAGCCTCTGCATTACCCTCGGGATAAAGCTTAACTGCTTCGATATAATTTGATGTTGCGTAGACAATAAATGAAATATAATGCTCCTTTGTCATCGAATGATTAATTGAAACAAAATATTCTCCGTCGATTGTCTCAACAGATATGTTGTGCATTTCATTATGCTCTTCTGCTTCAAGAGCAGGCAGATTTATACCGCAGCAGCTTACAAAGGCTTCCCCCGAAGAAAGTATTACATTTGAACATACAGGGCAAACGTATATCTTTGACTTAATCATATCCGCACTGAGATTTTTGTTGATTGCAGGCTTGCCCGAAAACAGCTCCGCCACTGATACGCCTAAGGCAGTTGATAACGGCTCAATAAGAGAAATATCGGGTAAGCCTTTACCTGTTTCCCATTTTGATACAGTCTTGTCGCTTACATTTAAAATTTGTGCAAGCTGCAGCTGGGTATATCCCCTACCCTCGCGAAGACCTTTTATAGTCTGACCGGTTACATAATTGCTCATGGTATCCCTCCTTTCATTAAAAGCATACCACATCACAGTAAAAAATAAAACCTACGTCAAGTAGAGTTATTTTTTCAAAAAAGCTGAAAAAAATAAAGATTTATCCTTGACATAACAACTTTTTTGTGATATTATCATACGGCACAAGAGATATAGAGGTATAGTGTAACGGTAACACTCCGGACTCTGACTCCGTCATTTAAGGTTCGAATCCTTATACCTCTGCCATTCAGAGCAGAAACCGCTGAAATTTTGGCGTTTCTGCCCTTTTAATGTTCTAAAATTACTGTAAATTGCCCAAAATTGCCTAATTTTTCGACTTTTAAAAATATGATAAAATCGTTAGTGAGACATTTGAGTGTCACTAAAAAATGAGTTTTAATCCATATATTTTGAAAATCGAAACGTAAATTTAAGTAAATTTACGGAAATAATCACAGAGACATTTGAGAGACAATCCTCTAATGTTCAAGTCAACTAAATACATAGCGGTGTAGTGTAAGGGTAGCACACCAGACTCTGACTCTGTTTGTAAGGGTTCGAATCCTTTCACCGCTGCCATAAAAAAAGAGCTGATTTTCAGCTCTTTTTGTTTGTTTATAACGCAAAAAGACGGGTAGGAATCAGACGATTCCTACCCTTTTGTTATTCTTATATTACTTTACAGAGTGATTTCTCTTTTTGCTGTAAACAGATTTAGTAATTATACCTGCTCCGCATAGAGCAAAGAGCATAGCAAAATAAAGTGCAGATTCGTCATTGCCTGTTTGTGGTGATTTCATATCTTTATTTGCCGTTTTAGCCTTAACGGTAAATGTAGTAGTCGCTGTACCGTTTGTCGATACAATACCGATTGTGTGCTCGCCGGCTGAAAGTGTTGCTACATAATCAGCCTTTAAGGTTACAACCGTACTGCCTTCCTTGACGGTATAATTCTTTTCATCAAGGGTTTTTCCATCAAGCTCAACTCGGATAAAATCGCTGAACGCCGCATTTGATTTGAAAGTAAGCTCTTTCTTTTCTCCCGCGGTTATGCTTTGTCCTTTGCCCTCAATAATTTCAGGCGAGAGCTTTGAAATTATCGTGTCATCAAGCTTAATTTCGTTTGTACCTGCTGCATCAGAGAAGTATTTCTTACAATCTTTACAATGCCAATACTCCTTGTTTCCTGTTGCGGTAACAGTTGCGTCCTTTGCAGGAATGTTTTCAAGATTAT
>JBJFHZ010000013.1:0-4423 GCA_051894075.1 Eubacterium sp. | reverse complement strand
ACCTCCGCGTTAGCGGAAACATAATATATCTGCTTTGCAGATGTACTATACAAACCCGAATTTACTAATTTACCTTCTCAAGTCTGGCAAAATTTGCCATCATCTTTTTGGTCCCTGCCTTATCAAAGGCAACCTCCATAAGAGTATCGTTGCCCATAGGCTGAAGGGATAAAATTGTACCTGTACCAAAGCTCTTATGTACTACTGTATCGCCAACCTTATAATCTGCATGGGGCTGTGCGGAAACATTGCCTGCCTGACCGAACTTATGGGCGCTTGAGCTTGTGGGAGCGTGGGCAGTTTTGAGAGAGGCAAAACGGCTTACATTTGTGCTGTGAACTCTTGTTGATACATCCTCAATTACATCTGACGGAATTTCTCTGATGAATCTTGAGGGCATATTTCTTGATGTTGTACCGTACAGCATTCTCTGCTGTGCATTAACAAGATAGAGCTTTTCCTTTGCCCTTGTTATACCAACATATGCAAGACGTCTTTCCTCCTCAAGCTCCTCCTCGCTGTACATTGACTGAGAGCCGGGGAAAATTCCCTCCTCCATACCGGGAATGAATACTATCGGAAATTCAAGACCTTTAGCTGAATGGAGCGTCATCAAAACAACCGAATCCTCGTCCTCGTTATATGAATCGATATCTGAAATCAGCGCAACATCCTCTAAAAATTCCGAAAGCTGTGGGTCGTCGCTCTCATCCTGATATTTTACAAACATTGAGGAAAGCTCCTTGATATTATTTACTCTGTCCTCGTAGGTTTCGGGGTCCTCGTTAAGATAATCAAGATATTTTGTCTTTTCAAGAATTTCCTGAAGCAAATCCGTAAGGGGCATTTTATCCTCAAGGCATTTCTGAAAATCTCTTATCATTGAGGCAAAGCCCATAAGCTTTGAGGCACTTCTTGAGGTTTTCTGAAATTCATCTGCCCTTTCGCAAACCTCAAAGGCTGATATACCAAGTCCCGAAGCTATTTCCATAATATTTCCCACCATTGTGTCGCCTATGGCACGTTTGGGAACATTAATAATTCTCTGAAGTCTTACATTATCGGCAGGGTTATTAATTACCGCAAAATAGGAGATAATATCCTTGATTTCTTTTCTGTCAAAGAAACGGTGACCGCCGATAATCTTATGGGATATACCCATTTTAGTCAGCATAATTTCAAGGTTTCTCGACTGCGCATTCATACGGTAAAGGATTGCGTGGTCGCTTAATTTCCTGCCGTTTTTAACATTTTTTAAAATTTCATCGGCAATATAAGTAGACTCGTCCGACTCGTTCATAGCAGTATTGAGAACAATCCTATCCCCTGCGCCCGAACGTGTAAAAAGGGTTTTACCCTTTCTGTTTTTGTTGTTGGCAATTACTGCGTTTGCGCCGTCAAGAATATTCTGTGTTGAACGGTAGTTTTCTTCAAGTCTGATAACCTTTGCGCCCTTATAATGCTTTTCAAAGGAAAGTATATTTTCAATAGTAGCTCCTCTGAAACGGTAAATACTTTGGTCATCATCACCTACTACGCAGATATTCTTATACTTATCCGCAAGCAGTGATGTAAGCACATACTGGGCATGGTTAGTATCCTGATACTCATCAACCATAACATACTTAAACTGTGTCTGATAAAGCTCTCTGACGTCGTCATTTTCTTTAAGAAGCTTAACAGTATTAAAAATTATATCGTCAAAATCCATTGCGTCGGATTTCAAAAGCTCCTTTTGATAAAGCTCATAGCATTGGGCAATTTTACCCTTTCTGAAATCGTTTGACGAGGTTGCCTTATATTCATCAGGGTCGATAAGGCTGTCTTTGGCACGGCTGATTTCATTTAAAATAGATTTATGATTTATAAATTTATCTTCAATTCCAAGCTGCTTCTGACACTGCTTCATAACTCGCTTTGAATCGTCGGTGTCATAAATTGTGAAATGGTTTGTATATCCCAGCCTTTCGCCGAAGCGTCTTAAAATTCTTGAGCAACAGCTGTGAAAGGTATATGCCCAAATATCGTTTGCACTTTCACCTACGGCCGAAATAAGCCTTTCTCTTAATTCTCCTGCCGCCTTGTTGGTAAATGTTATAGCAAGCACCTGCCAAGGCTGAGCAAGTCCGCTTTCAATAATATGCTGTACCCTGTTTACAAGCACGGTGGTTTTTCCCGAGCCTGCTCCTGCAAGAATCAGAAGCGGCCCTTCTGTTGTATTCACAGCCAACTGCTGCATTTCATTCAATGGCATAAATTTTTCTCCTAAAAAATCAGGGCGACATTCTGCCACCCTGAAAATGATTTATATTTTACGTAACTCTTATTACTTAAGAAGTGTAAGGAGTATACCTGCTGCAACTGCCGAACCGATAACGCCGGAAACGTTTGGTCCCATAGCATGCATAAGCAGGAAGTTTGACGGATTTTCCTTTTGTCCTTCCTTCTGGCTTACACGTGCTGCCATCGGTACTGCTGATACACCTGCGGAGCCGATAAGAGGATTAACCTTACCCTTTGTAAATATATACATAAGCTTACCGAACAAGGTACCGCAAGCTGTTCCAAGACAGAAAGCAATAAGTCCAAGAGCAACAATTTTAAGGGTGTTAAGATTAAGGAAGCTTTCAGCAGATGTTGTAGCACCTACAGAAACGCCCAAAAGAATTGTGATTATATTCATAAGCTCATTCTGAGCCGCCTTGGCAATTCTTTCAGTTCTTCCGCTTTCCTTAAGCAAATTGCCGAGCATAAGCATACCTACAAGTGAAGCCGCATCGGGAAGAAGGAGAGAAACAATAACTGTTACCATTATTGGGAACAGAATTTTTTCAAGCTTTGATACAGGACGAAGATTTCCCATAACAACCGAACGCTCTTTTTTAGTTGTCAGCGCTCTCATAATAGGAGGCTGAATAACAGGTACAAGCGCCATATAGGAGTATGCCGCCACCGCTATCGTACCAAGCAAATGAGGTGCCAGCTGAGACGTTACAAAGATTGCAGTAGGTCCGTCTGCACCGCCGATAATAGCAATTGAACCGGCTTCATTCGGCATAAAGCCCAAGAGAATAGCACCTACATAGGTAAAGAAAATACCAAACTGTGCCGCAGCACCGAGAATGAAGCTCTTTGGATTAGCAATAAGAGGGGTAAAATCTGTCATTGCACCGATGCCCAAGAATATAAGAGGAGGATAAATACCTGCTTTTACGCCGAAATACAGGAAATCCATAAGTCCCGGCGTACAGCCCACAAATTCACCTCTACCGGCAAGCAAATCTCTGAAGCCTGCAAGGTCGTGATACTGCACCGCAAGGTTAGCACCGGGTATATTAGCAAGAAGCATACCGAATGCGATAGGAACCATAAGAAGCGGCTCAAAGCCTTTTTTAATTCCCAAATAAAGGAATACAAATGATACGAGAAGCATTACTGCGTTTTTCCATCCGTCGCCTGTGAAAAAATAAGCATAACCGGAATTTACAAAAATACTTGAAATTACTTCCCAAACTCCCTGAAGTATTTCCACTGATATGCCCTCCTTTAAAACGGTCTTGTGTTATCAACATTTGCAGCCTGCGCCCAAGGGTTCCTACCGCTTACATTGACCTTTTTTATTGACCTTACAACTGCCTGCGGTCCTTCGCTCATTGCAACGGCAGCCGCAATAGCCGCTACAACCTCACCACTGATTCCCTGTTCTACGACAGGCTCAGGATTACTCTTTGCAATAGTTGGAACAGATGCAGGAATAGGTGTTACAGTAACATTTTCTTTTACAGAAGATGCCTTACTGTTTTTTTTCTGTGCTTTAATTTTGGCTTTTTTTTCAGCACTTGAAACAATTAAACCGAAAAGATAAAAAACTAATATAAGTAATAACAGAACGCCTAAAACTATACTGATACCGGAAATAACAACAGTAGATGTAAACATTGCGCTTCTGTCCGCTGTAAGCATTAGAATCGGACTCAACCATATTCCCCCATTATAATAAAAATATTAATTAGTATTATAAAACATATTATATGATATTTCAACGGAAATTTTCATTTTTTTTATTTCTGTCATTTTCCATAAATTTACTTGATTTATTTTGCAAATAGTATATAATATTATTAAATAGGCAGAATTAGGAGGTCTTTAATATGTCAGAAAAAACATTGATTATTGCAATTCTTGTTGCGCTTATTCTTCTATGGTTTGCAGAAACCCTTAATATGACAAAGACAAGCAAGATTTTAGGCGGAGTTATTGACCTCGGCTTTGCTATCCTTCGTTAGGTCTAAATCGTATATAATACTAAAACGGACTGACTTGATTTAAGTCAGTCCGTTTTGTGTTTTAATAATAAATTCGGGTTTATCGAACCGAATAGAGCCTCCCCTGTGTAAGGGGAGGTGGGTTGCCGTAAGGCAAC
>JBJFHZ010000012.1:0-22826 GCA_051894075.1 Eubacterium sp. | reverse complement strand
AACCCACCTCCCCTTACACAGGGGAGGCTCAATTCAGTTCGACAAACTCTAATTTTCTGCTACATCTGGAAATTTTTAATATAGCTGTCAATGCAATTTTGAATAATTTCCTCGGCTACCTCTCTTGGCTTAACCTCGGTTACAACAGTTGTTTTGTTGTGCTCAAGGGTTTTGTAGACCTCAAAGAAATGCTTTATTTCATCAAAGCGGTGGCTGGGAAGCATATCAATGTCAGTATAACAATTATAGTTAGGGTCGTTTACGGGAACAGCGATAATCTTTTCATCCCTTGCTCCGCTGTCGTCCATAATAAGAACTCCTATGGGAACGCACTCAACTATTGTCATAGGCTGAATTATCTCACTGCAAAGCACAAGAACGTCAAGAGGGTCATTGTCGCTTGCATATGTTCGGGGAATAAAGCCGTAGTTTGCGGGATAGTGGGTTGATGTAAAAAGAACTCTGTCAAGCTTGAGCATACCCGTTTCCTTGTCAAGCTCGTACTTGTTTTTTCCGCCCTTGGAAATTTCAATAACAGCGTAAAATCTGTCCTTTCTTATTCTCTTAGGCGATATATCGTGCCAAATATTCATAATGCACCTCCAAAGTTTTATGTAAATATAATAGACTATTTTAAACTGTCAGTCAATATGAACTGTTATAACTTTCATTGCAATAACACATTCTAAAATAAGATTGCATAAAAAAATGTTTTATGTTAGAATAAAAGAGCCAAACAAATTTAATAATAGTATTGCACTAAAGGTGTGTCTTTTTGTCTCTTGATAAAAATGCATACTCTTATTTCACATGCTTTTATTGCAATATGTGTTAAATTTGTTTGGCGACAGTTTGGAGCATGCGTTTTTTATGCGTGGCTTCGGCTGCGCATTTTTTATTTTTTTGAGAGGTATGTGTGATGAAAAAAGTAATTTCGGTAATTCTTTCTGTTTGTATTTTGATTGCAGTAATTCCATTTTCGGTTTACAGGGCAAATGAACTAAATGATATATCCATTGATGAATTCGCTTGTGAGCTTCGAGAAATGCAAAAGGAATTTCCTGATGAATCCGAGCGTTTGATTGTTAAATCTAAAGGCGATATCAACACCTTTGACAGCGTATCGGTTGTGGAAGGCTACGGAGATTTACATATTATTCAGTTTGATAATTCCTCAAACTACAACAAGGCTTTACAATATTATCAAAAGGATAAGGATGTAGAGTATGTTCAGCCTGATATGATTGTATCAACATGTGAGGCTACAGTTAAAGATATATGCCCAACATACGGCAATCATCTTTCTTGGGGCAGTGAAACAATCGGAACAGATGACTACATTGATACTCTTGAAAGCAAGGACAATTTGCCGGAAATTATTGTTGGTGTTATCGATACAGGAATTGATCTTGACCATGATTTTCTAAAGTACAGAATTATTGAAACAGGATTTAATTCCGCTAATACAGGTGCTTCAGACAGTGAGGATGACGACGAGGGACACGGCACTCATGTTTCAGGTATTATTGCTGATAACACAACAAATAATGTAAAAATTAAAGGCTTTAAGTGCTTAAATTCATCAGGTCAGGGCAGTACATCAAGTGTTGTTACAGCAATCTATGCAGCTATTGAAAGCGGTGTTGATGTAATCAATATGAGCCTTGGCGGAAAAGGTTATGATTCTGCTGAATATGATGCTCTTAAGCTTGCTTACGACGAAGGAATTGTATTATGCGTTGCCGCAGGCAATAGTGGTGCAGATGCATCAAAATATTCTCCTGCCTGCTTTGACACAACAATAACAGTCGGTGCTATTGACGAATACGATTCACAACCTTATTGGACAAACTGGGGAGAGATGGTTGATATTGTTGCACCGGGTGTTTCAATAAACAGCTCCTACAAAGGAAACATATATGCCGAAAAAAGCGGAACATCTATGGCTTCTCCATTTGCAGCAGCTGCATCGGCAATGCTATTAACAAAAACGCCTACCCTTAATACAGAGGGTGTTAGAGAATTACTCGTATCATACGGCCGTGAATGGAATGGAGGCACATTCTTTCCTGACGCACCAATTCTATATATTGGGACAACTCCTGACAACGTAAAAAACAGAACTGTTGCACCTGTTTTATCTGTAAAAAGCGGTGACTTTATAGAAGCATTTGAGCTTGAAATTACATGTAGTGATGCAGAAGCAGAAATATACTACACCACCAATGGTGAACGTGCTACCCCTGAAAATGCAACACTATATACAGGTCCTATTACTATTGATAAAGTCACAACTGTACACGCCTTTTCTATTGCACCGGATAAATATAAAAGCCCTCAAAGAAGTGAAAAATATAATGTGGTTTCATATGATTTAGAGGAAAACTTTGAAATTGATGAAAATGGTATTATCACAGCCTACAATGGTACATCTGACTATCTTGGAGTACAAGAGAAAATAAACGGTGTTACAGTTAGAGGTATTGGAGATAATGTCTTTAAATCATCTACATTAGCAATAATTATTTTACCTGATACTTTAGAAAGCGTTGGTGATTACGCCTTTTACAAATGCAACAGTCTATACATTTGTAATTGCAAGAATTTAAAAAAAGTCGGCAAATCCGCATTTAGAGAATGTCTGAAGCTCAGGCAGATGGATTTAACGCAAATTGAAGAGCTTAGCGAATATTCATTTTATCGTTGCTATGAATTCAGAGAATTTGTAAATGAAAAGGTAACTGTTATTCCACAATACTGCTTTTCCCATTGCAGAGGTACATATGATGGATTAAAGGCTGTATCCTGTCCTAATGTTACAAAGGTAGAACGTTCAGGATTTTACAACAACATTTCTATTGAGGTAGTAAATATGCCTAAGCTTGAAGTATTAGGATCTGCCGGCTTCATGTCATTAAGTAGCTTAAAGGAAATAGATTTCCCAAAGCTTAAAACTCTTGAAACCTTAAGCGGAAGTACGGTAGGCAAAAACTTTAGCGGTTGCAGTTCTGCCGAATACGTAAATCTCCCAAGTCTTGAGGGTGCAATTCCGGGTAGCTGTTTTAGCTACATTTCTGCAGAAATCAGACTTGATAAAGTAACAGAGGCTTACGACCAAGCATTTTATTACTGCCAAAGCAAAAAAATAATACTGCCAAAGGTAACTGCTATAGGAGAACAGGCTTTTTACTGCTGTGAAAATTTAGAGTTTTTATATCTCCCCTCTTTAATATCTACAGGAATTAATGTTTTTGAAAGAACAACAACAATTAAAACAGTTTATTCACCTAAGCTACAGTCATCATATGAGTTGTTCGGTGGTTCCCGTGATATGTACCTATCGGGTGACTATATCAAATATGTACCAAGGAGTGAAACTATTAGCTCTCCTACAATAATTGGATTTAGCAATACTTATGCAGAATCTCTGTCTGAAGGAACGGATGTGAATTTTATCGCCATAGATAAGCATAATTTTGTGTATGATTATTGCGATGGTGAAAGCTTGACTTTCAAATGCTCTGATTGTGATTGCACACACAGTATTTCTAAGGAGCTGGTTGAGCTAATGTGGGAATATGAGAATTACATCAATCATTATGTTCAAAAAGACGATTACAGTGTATTTTTGGATTTAGTGCCTGACGGAATAATTAACGCTAAAGACTTTGCAATGATAAGCAAAGCATAAATAATTGCCTCCTTACCCAAGGAGGCATTTTCTCATAATTGTCTTGAAAGAGCGGAAAAAGTGTTGTATATTATCAGTAGTGATATTTTTATACAGGAGATACATATGGAATACAGGACAGAACACGACTCTATGGGAGAGGTAAAGGTGCCTTCCGACAAATACTGGGCGGCGCAGACACAGAGAAGCAGTGAAAATTTTAAAATCGGTGTGGGTATTGAAACAATGCCGAGGGAGATAACCCACGCTTTTGGAATTCTGAAAAAGGCGGCGGCAATTGCAAATAACAGGCTGAAGCCCGAAAAAATGACAGATGAAAAGCTTTCGGCAATATCAAAGGCTTGTGACGAGGTTATCAGCGGTCAGTTAAACGACCACTTCCCTCTTGTTGTATGGCAGACAGGCTCAGGTACTCAGTCAAATATGAATGCCAACGAGGTTATTGCTAACAGAGGAAATGAAATTGCAGGTAAAAAGCTACTGCACCCAAATGACGATATCAATATGAGTCAAAGCTCTAATGACACTTTTCCGACAGCAATGAGCATTGCGGCTGTTATAGGTATTGAGGAAAGCGTTATACCTGCTATTGACAGGCTTATTTCCACCTTTAAAAGACTTGAAAAGGAAAATCAGGGCGTTGTAAAAAGCGGAAGAACTCATTTGCAGGACGCTACGCCAATTACATTTTCCCAGGAAATAAGCGGTTGGAGAAGCTCTCTTGAAAAGGATAAAAGACTTTTGAAAATTGCTTTGCCGGAGCTTAAGGAGCTTGCCCTTGGCGGAACGGCAGTAGGAACAGGTCTTAACGCTCCAAAAGGCTTTGACACCGAAGTGGCAAAGGCTGTGTCCGAAATCACGGGAAAGGATTTTATTACTGCTCCAAACAAATTCCACGCTTTGACATCAAAGGACGAAATTGTATTCGCCCACGGTGCATTAAAGGCTCTTGCCGCAGATTTGATGAAAATTGCAAACGACATCAGGTGGCTTGCATCAGGTCCGAGGCTCGGTCTCGGTGAAATTACCATTCCCGAAAATGAGCCGGGCTCTTCAATAATGCCGGGCAAGGTCAACCCCACTCAATGCGAAGCGGTTACAATGGTTGCCGTTCAGGTTATGGGAAATGACGTTGCGGTAGGTATGGCGGCAAGTCAGGGTAATTTCGAGCTTAACGTATTTATGCCTGTGGAAATTTACAATTTCACTCAGTCCGTAAGGCTTTTAAGCGAGGCTATGATTTCCTTTAACGACAACTGTGTAACGGGGATTAAGGCAAACAAAGATAAAATGAAGGATAATCTTCATAATTCTCTTATGCTTGTAACTGCTCTTAATCCTTACATCGGCTACGAAAATGCCGCAAAGGTTGCAAAATATGCATATAAAAATAATATTTCTTTAAAGGAAGCCTGCGTTACATTAGGCTTTTTAAGTGAAGAAAAATTTGACGAGGTTTTCCATCCGGAAGAAATGGTTTAAAAAGCAAAGGCTGTATCATTCAAAAAGGCTTGATACAGCTTTTTTTATTTTATATATTGAATATTATTAAAAAATAAGTATAATTAAGACAGTAATCTACTTTTCGGAGGAATTATGGATATTACAATAGTGGGCGCAGGAAAGCTTGGAACAGAGCTGGCTAAAAGCCTAAGCAATGAAGAACACAACATAACATTAGTTGACACAAATGCACAGAGGCTCAGCAATCTTGTTGAAAAATACGATATTCAGGCTGTCTGCGGAAGCGGAACTCATATTGACATTATGAAGGAGGCACAGGCAGACAGAGCAGACCTTGTTGTATCTACAACTCATTCTGATGAAAACAACATTCTTGTTTGTCTGATTGCAAAAAAGCTGGGAGCAAAAAATACTATTGCTCGAGTCAGAAATCCCGAATATAACGACCAGTTCGAATTTATGAGAAACGAGCTTGGAATTTCATTTATGATTAATCCCGACTTTTCAGCGGCGCTTGAAATAAGCAGAATTCTCCAATTCCCCGACGTTTCAAACATAGAAACCTTTGCAAACGGTCACATTGATATGGCAGAATATAAAATCACCGAAGGCTCGGGACTTTGCGGTAAAAGCATAAGCGGTATATCAATCGGCAAAAATAACGATATGCTCATATGTGCCGTTGAACGAAACGGAGAAGTTTATATTCCAAACGGTGATTTCATTCTCAATGCAAAGGACAGAATACATATCACAGGCAAGCATAAGGAGCTTGCAAAAATCGGACGTACCTTCAGCAGTGCAAAGCGACATTCGTTGAAAAACATAATGATTATCGGCTGTTCAAGGACAGCAATATACCTTGCCGATATGCTGGTGGCAATGGGCAGAAACGTCGTTATCGTGGATAAAAATTTAGACAAATGCAATCTGCTTTTTGATATGGTGCCTGATGCAACGGTTCTTAACGGCGATGCAAATGACCACGATTTTCTTATCGGCGAAGGTCTTGAAAAAATGGACGCCGTTATAACTCTTACCGATATTGACGAAACTAATTTTCTTGTTTCTCTTTACGCAGATAAAATAGGAGTACCGAAAACTGTAACGAAAATCAACAATAACAATCTGTCAAAAATGCTTGATGATATAGGACTTGACACAATAATAAATGTCAGTGACATTTCCGTTTCAACAATCACTCAATACGTAAGGGCTAAAAAGAATATCAGCTCATCATATATGAAAACCCTGTACAAGCTTGTTGACGGCAAGGTTGAAGCGGCAGAATTTCTTGCGGGGAATTACGTTTCCTTCCTCGGCACTCCCCTTTCAAAGCTTAAGCTCAGAAAAAATGTTCTTGTCGCCGCTATTAACAGAAAAAATCAGACAATATTCCCAAGCGGAAACGATACAATAGAAAACGGCGATTTAGTGGTTGTTGTATCAAAGGACGCAAGAATAGCAAATCTTAATGACATTCTTCAGTAAATCAGCATATAAATATTAAATCGGAGTTTTTATGAATCATAAGGCAGTAGTTTATTTTTTAGGTAAGATATTTCTTATTTTAGCGGCGCTTCTTTGTCTGCCGCTAAGTGTTGCCGTTTATTACAGTCTTAACGGCTTCAAGGAAACAGGCTACAATTCTTTTCTTATTCCTATCGCACTTTTGCTGGCAATAGGATTGATTTTCACATTTAAAAAGCCTGAAAATCTTGATATCTACACAAAGGAAGGCTTTGTAATCTGCGGGTTAGGCTGGATATTTATGTCAGTATTCGGTGCCCTGCCATTTGTTATAAGCGGCTGTATTCCTAATTTTATCAACGCTTTCTTTGAAACGGTTTCTGGTTTTACAACTACAGGAGCCTCCATCCTTTCTGAAATACATTCTCTTCCCAAATCCATTCTTTTTTGGAGAAGCTTCACCCACTGGATAGGCGGTATGGGTATCCTTTCATTTATGATTGCAATAGTGCCCAAGTCAAAGGGAAATTCCATGTACATAATGAAAGCAGAGGTCCCCGGTCCTACCACAGGCAAGGTGGTTTCAAAAATCGGAAGCAGTGCAAGAATTCTTTATATCATATATTTTATAATGACTTTGGCAGAAATCTTTGTACTTTATTTCGGAACAAAGCTAAACGGTGACAATATCAGATTTTTTGACTGCGTTGTAAACGCCTTTGCAACTGCAGGTACAGGCGGTTTTTCCGTTTTAAACGATTCAATTAAAGGATACAACAGCTCCTTTACCGAATGGACTCTTACAGTATTTATGTTCCTTTTCGGCGTAAACTTTAACCTGTATTACTTTATGCTGACAAAAAAGATTTCCTCGGTATTTAAAGACGAAGAATTAAGAGGATATATTATCATAAATTTGACAGGTGTTATTCTCATAACCTTAAATATTGTCAATATGTACGACAATGTTGCCGCCGCTGTCAGAGATTCATTTTTCAGCGTAAACTCCGTCATGAGCACCACAGGCTTCTGCACAGCCGACTTTAACAAATGGCCGACCTTCTCAAAGGTCATTCTTATGATTATAATGTGCTGCGGCTGTTGTGCAGGCTCCACAGGCGGTGGTCTTAAGGTGGTAAGAATTGAACTGCTTGTTAAGCAGATGTTTAGAGATTTAAGACAGACGGTTAGACCTAATTCCGTTGTAAAGGTTAGAATGAACAAAAAGACTGTTGATTCCAAAATTATGACAGGCGTAAACTCATATCTTAATGTTTATATAATTATGCTTGTTGCTTCTGTATTTTTGATTTCCCTTGACAATTTTGACCCGACTACAAGCTTTTCCGCCGTTATCGCCTGCTTTAACAACATAGGCCCCGGTCTTGAGGTTGTAGGTCCTATAGGCAACTATGCAGGCTTTTCCGATTTTTCAAAGCTTGTGCTTATTTTCGATATGCTTGCAGGCAGACTTGAAATGTTCCCGATACTCCTGCTGTTCAGCCCTAACACCTGGAAAAAAGCGAGATAAAAATAAGACCTCTGTGCTTTGCAGAGGTCTTATTTATTTACAGAGAAATTAGTTTTTTAAGATTTTCAGTTGAAAGGCATTTCGCCGTTCTCAAAAGCTCCTTATACCTATCCATATTGTACTGGGAATGCTCTGTTTCCTTGCTCCAAAGGTGCATTGTCCAGCTGTCGTTTCCGAAGCAGGCAGGAATCAATACTCCTACCGCCGCCATTTTTACCTTTGACAAAACATCATAATCAAATACTGCCGTCATAAAATATCTAAAGATAAAATACACTGCAATATTTTCGCTGAATACTTCATTTGAAACAGGGCTTAATTTTCCGTTATCAACCTTTTGAGTCCATTCGGGATTAATCAGCTCGGGATTTCTGAAGACATCGAAAAAATCAATATCATCAACAGGCTCGGGATAGTCGTCCAAATCCTCCTGTAGCTCCTGTGCATAATCAAGAAGCCTTACCATTCTTTCTTTAATAGGAACACTTCTGTCCTGAACAATTCTATAGGCTTCCTTTCTTGCCTTTAAAAGATAATAATATGTCTGTGCGTCAATATCGTTTAACTGAGGCGGTAAATCGTTTTGCTCATCGCAAAAGGTTATCGGCTCTTTTTCGTCAAACATCATATCCGATGCAACAGGACAGGAGAAGGAAATCCCCATTTCTCTTACATTTCCGAAATCATTTATAAATCTCGGAAACATACGGCAGGTATACGGTGTATGCTCCCCACCGATTGCTATATGCATATCGCATAGATTTTCGCTGTTTAAAAAAGGACAGCGCTTTTTTTCTGCAAGGCGGAAAATCGTATTACCGAATTCATCCTTATCGAGAACTGAATCTATCCGCTTTCTGATATCTCCGCCAATTGTCTTATAATAAGCAAGAGAGTCGGCGTCTGCGTCAACCTCCCAGCCCTGACAGCAGGAATCGGGGCACTCCCCTGCTATACATTTAAAACTTTTATAATACTCGGGTGTTCGTAAAATCATCAGTCAATCCTCAGTCATTTTCAAAAAGAGGTGTTGAAAAATATCTCTCTGCCGTATCGGGAAGAACGGTAACTACTGTCTTGCCCTTACCAAGCTTTTTGGCAAGCTTCTTGGCGGCGGCAACATTTGTTCCGCTGCTGATTCCGCACATTAAGCCTTCAAGCCTTGCAAGGTCCTTTGAGGTCTGAATAGCCTCCTCGTCGCTGATAATACAAATATCCTCATAGATTTTCTGATTAAGAATATCGGGAATTACACCGTCACCGATGCCCATTTGATTATGAGTACCAACTGTTCCGCCGGCAAGAATTGCGGCATTTTCAGGCTCAACCGCCCAAATCGTAATATCGGGGTTCTGTGCCTTAAGCACCTCTCCGATACCGGTAATAGTACCGCCTGTACCGATTCCCGAGCAAAAGCCGTCAATAGGCCCTGCCACCTGTTCAAGAATTTCAAGAGCCGTATGGTGCCTGTGCACCATAGGATTTGCAGGATTTTCAAACTGCTGCGGTATGTAAACTCTTGGATTCTCCTCTTTCATTTTCATGGCGGTTTTTACACATTCCTCGATGCAGTCGCCTATATTTCCGCTGTCGTGAATTGTTATAACCTTAGCACCGTAATGCTCAACAAGTCTGCGTCTTTCAATGCTAACAGAGTCAGGCATAATAATAACGGTTTCATAGCCCTTAACGGCGCCTACAAGTGCAAGACCTATCCCCTGATTTCCGCTTGTAGGCTCAACAATGATTGTGTCCTCTTTAATAAGCCCTTTGCTTTCGGCATCACAAATCATATTATACGCCGTTCTTGTTTTAATTGATCCGCCTACATTAAGGCCCTCAAATTTTACAAGTATCCGGGCAGAATCCTCGTCTGCCATTCTGTTGAGTCTGACCATAGGAGTATGACCTATGGCTTCAAGAATATTATTATAAATCATATTAGTACCTCTCTTAATTTCCCTGCTATTTTACACTTACAGGCATAAAAAGGCAAGTACATATTTATATTTTAACCGAAAATGCCTATAGCCTGAAGCAGAAGGGCAAAGAGAAGAACAGGAGCAACAAATTTTATCATAACCACATAAATGCTCTTTCGGGAGAATTTTTCTCCGTTTTTAGTAACCTCGTCAATAACTGTTTTAGGCTTTGCGGCATATCCTATCATTACGCAGGTAATAAGAGCTACAAGAGGCATAAGAATACTGTTGCTGAGATAATCGAGAACATCAAGTATCTGACCAACAGAGCCGTTTGGAAGCTTAAGCTCAAAATAAAGCTTATTATATCCAAGGCAAACTATTACTCCCACAACCAAAGCGTATACCAAAACAATAACGGCACTCTTTTTTCTCGATATTTTAAATCTGTCCATAATGCTTGAAACTATTGCTTCCATAACTGAAACAGATGAGGTTACTGCGGCAAAGATTACCATAAGGAAGAACAAAACGCCGATAACCGTTCCCACAGTTCCCATATGCTTAAAGATTTTAGGCAAGGATACAAACATAAGTCCGGGGCCTGCCGACATACCGTCCATACCCATAAATACAAATACTGACGGCACTATCATAAGACCTGCAAGGAATGCAACAAGGGTGTCAAAAATTTCTATCTGATTAATAGATTTCATTAAATTAGTGTCATCATTAACATATGAACCATATGCTACCATTATGCCCATTGCAACGCTGATTGAGAAGAAAAGCTGACCCATAGCATCCATAACAATTACGAAAAATTCTTTAAAGGTCATTCCCGAAAAATCGGGGATAAGGTACAGCTTCAGTCCGTCAAGACCCGTTCTGACAGCACCGCTTTCGTCAGTATAGCTCAATGTCAGAGAATAAATTGATATGCCTATAATGAGGAAAAGCAGAATAGGCATAAGCACCTTGCTGATCTTTTCAATTCCCTTTTCAACGCCGCAAATGATTACAAAGGACGTTATGGCAAGGAATATTACAAACCAAATTATCGGCGACACATTGCTTGTAATAAAGCCTGTAAAATAATTGTCAGCCGCCGCTGCTTCGCCCTGTCCTGTAATAAAGGTGAAAAAGTATTTAATTACCCAGCCGCCTATTGTGCAATAATAGGGCAGAATAATAACAGGAACAAGAGTTGCAAGTGTTCCCAAAAATGAAAATTTCTTATTAATTTTTCCGTAGGCTGTAAGAGGACTTTGCTTTGTCTTTCTTCCTATTGCAACCTCGGTGGTTAAAAGTGCAAATCCAAAGGTCAATGCTAAAATAATATAGCATAAAATAAAAACTCCGCCCTTATCCTTTGCGGCAAGATATGGAAATCTCCAAATATTTCCAAGTCCTACTGCGCTTCCTGCTGCAGCAAGAACAAAGCCTATTGAGCCTGAAAAGCTACTTCTTTTTTTTGCTTCCATAATATTCTCCTTGTTCAGTAAATGTTATCTTCTATTGTATATTATTTTGCCTTTTGTTTCAATATAAAAATTCAATAAATTGCATTAACTATATTTTTACCGTTATTTTATTATTTACAACAATGTTTTTGCGTGGTATAATCATTGAGGTTAAAACATAAGCAAGCTAGATAAGAAGGCAAACAAAATGGTAAAGGACCTTTCACAGGGAAAACCGAGTAAAGTGCTGTGGGGCTTTTCTCTGCCTCTTTTGGGCAGTATTATCTTTCAACAGCTTTACAACATTGCAGACAGCTTTGTTGCAGGAAAATTCATAGGTGACAATGCTCTTGCCGCAGTTGGTAACGGGTATGAAGTAACACTCATTTATCTCGCCTTTGCATTCGGTTGTAACATTGGGTGCAGTGTTGTGCTTTCTCAGCTTTTCGGTGCGAAAAGATATAAAGATTTAAAAACGGCAGTAAATACGAATTTTATTTTCAGCGGTGCTTTATGTCTTACTCTTATGCTTTTGGGATTTTTGTTTATGAAGCCCTTGCTTCACCTAATAAATACACCCGACAGTATAATGGATGATACCGTACTTTACCTGAATATTTATACAGGCGGACTGCTGTTTCTGTTTTATTACAATATTTCAACAGGCATTTTTACGGCTTTGGGAGACTCAAAAACTCCATTTATATTTCTTGCGGTATCGTCTGTTACAAACATAGGCGCAGACATTCTTTTTGTAACGGCGTTTAAAATGGGAATTGCAGGCGTTGCCTGGGCAACATTTATATGTCAGGGCGTTTCCTGCGTGCTTTCCATGATTGTTGTTTTTATTCGTCTTAAAAAAATTAAATGCGATAAGCCTGAATTTTTTTCTGTTGCTCTGCTTAAAAAAATTATTAAAATTGCCGTTCCCAGCATACTTCAGCAGGGCTTCGTATCCGTGGGAAACATATTTATTCAAAGCATTGTAAACAGCTTTGGCACATCTGTTATTGCCGGCTATGCGGCGGCTGTTAAAATCAATAACTTTGCCGTGACCTGCTTTAACACCTTGGGAAATGCAATGTCTAACTACACCGCTCAAAATCTCGGAGCAGGCAGGCTTGACAGAGTTAAGCAGGGCTACAAGGCAGGAATAATTATGAGCGGAGGCATCGCTCTTGGCTTTACTGCTGTTTTTGTACTATTTAGAAAACAGCTTATCGGTCTTTTTATGAATTCAAGCACGTCAAATGCTTTAACTGTGGGTATGACGTTTATTATTATTGTAGCACCGTTTTTTGCTATGATTGCAATTAAGATTTCCACTGACGGTCTTTTAAGAGGTGCAGGCGCTATGCAGTGCTTTATGATTTCCACCTTTACGGATTTGCTTTTAAGGGTTACGCTTGCATTTTTGCTTTCAAGATTTTTAGGCTCAACCGGTATTTGGCTTGCATGGCCTGTGGGCTGGGCAGTGGCTACAATAATTTCATTAACCTTCTATTTTAAAGGCTCTTGGAAAAAGAATAAAATATAATTCAACGATGAAAATGAGGGAGAATTATGAACAGGGATATTGAAAAAATACTTGTAACAGAAGAAGAATTAAGCAAAATTGCTCACCGTCTCGGTGCAAAAATCACAGAGGATTATGCAGGAAAGAAACTTCTGATAATCGGTGTTTTGAAGGGCTCGATTTACTTTTTAACCGACCTTTCAAGATATATTGATCTACCCTGCAACATTGATTTTATTCAGGCGTCAAGCTATGGCGCTTCAACAGTATCAAGCGGTGAAATCAAAATCGTTAAGGATACATACGAGGATTTGACAGGCTATGACGTACTGCTTGTTGAGGACATTCTCGACACAGGCAGAACTCTTAAATATATTCATGATATGCTGTCAAAGAGAAATCCCGAATCAATATCGGTTGTTACTCTTCTTGACAAGCCTGCAAGACGTACCGTTGATATTCATGCTGATTATGTTGGTGTTGACGTACCGGATGCCTTTGTTGTCGGCTACGGTCTTGACTACAATCAGCTTTACCGCAATCTCCCCTATATCGGTGTTTTGAAAAAAAGCGTTTACGAAAAATAAAGCATAACAAAAGGAACTGCAAATTTGCAGTTCCTTTTTACTATAATTAGGGTTTGTCGAGATGTATTTGTAACAAATTTATGGCTCCCTTGTGTAAAGGGAGCTGTCTGCGTTAGCAGACTGAGGGATTGTTACAACCCCTCCGAGTTGCCTTACGGCAACCCACCTCCCCTTACACAGGGGAGGCTCAATTCGGTTCGACAAATCATAATTTCGGGCAGGCACAGAGACCTGCCCCTACAAATTTTTAATGCGTTATTGTATCAAACATTCGTAGGGGCTTGCACTGCAAGCCCGTTATAAGCGGGCGACCAATGGTCGCCCCTACGGTAATTTCACACCGATAAACACTAATTTATATCAAATCTGAAATCTTGTATTTTTTGAAGCAGATAAAGGAGCTTGGCTGTGCCTCATAGAGAACGCCTACATACTCATCATCAATCTGTGTTAAGCAGGAATATGCAAAAAAGCCTTGGTTAATCTCCGTTTCTGCATACCAATTTACGCCTGCGGTTTTGCCGTTTTTCTTAAAGAATTTACCTACGGTAATAACGCCGTTTGCTCTTTCCTTTTCGCTTGGGTGGGAGCAGAACACATAGTCGCCTATACTAATAAAGCTCTTTTGACATTTGGGGGCATAGATTTCCGTTTTGCCTGCCTTCTGCCAGTGCATACCGTCGTCGTAGGAAACAGACACAGGAGTTTTGCCGTATTTCTTCTGTCTGCCGAAGCCGAGAATTACTCCGTCGGGAGCCTGCACCATCTGCCATTCGTCAACATTACAGGAGTATGGCTGGCTCTTCATTCTTTTCCAGCTTTCACCGTTATCAACGCTGTAAATCGACACTGTCTCTTTTCTGTCAACATAAAGAGGAAAAATCACTCTGCCCTTTTGTGTAGTCAAGCCTACTCCGGGGGCAATGCCAACAAAGGTTCCGTCTGACTTAATGAGAAAATCGCCTGTGATATCCACAGGGTCAGACCAGGTTTTACCGTTGTCACTGCTTCTGAACATATATATGTAATTTCTTTTAGGAGCCTTTAAGGGTGCTCCGAAGGTGGTAACGGCACCAACCTCGTTTTTACCTGTCTTACCGTTTAAAAATATATTGCCCACATATTCATCATCTTTGTAGAGGGAGCCTTGCCAGTCTGCCACCCTATAATCCGTCTTATTCATCATATTATCGAGGACATCACCGTTTTCGCTTACTGCGTAAAAACTGCCGTCTCTGTCATAAAGTGCAGGGCGAAGCTTACCGTTACACATTGCATAGGGAAGCTTTTTCTTATCAAGAAGCTTTCTGTTATGAAGCCCCTTACATTCGGGATAAAAGTCAATAAGGAGCAACACATCACCGTTCGGTGCGATTGCCATACAGGGATCAATAAAAAATGCAGAGGCATAACAATCATCTGTTATTCTTGTTTCTCTTGCAGGAGGGGCTGCTACTGTTTGAATATCACTCCAGGTCTCACCGCCGTCATCACTTGTTCGTATTGCAAGCTCAATATATCCCCAGTCGGCACCGCAGCTTTGCTTATCTATAGCCGCAATAAGCGTATTGCCCGATTTAATAAGGCTGGGTATTCTAAAGGCTGTACCTCCGTTTGAAGCATCGCTGTACTTTATTAAGCCACTGTCAAGAAATTGCTCGCTGTTACCGCAAAATATAACCTTTTCTTCCATATTGTCTTCCCCCTTATTCTAATAACAGTATAATAACATAGTCTTTATGTAATTTAAAGACAATTTTTAACAATAACACTTGAAAAAAATTATGTAAACAGTTACAATAGTAAATGAAATAATTTGTAAAGGAGGAAGAACTATGCTTTGGGAACTTAAAAAGTGCTGGTATAGAATATATCAGAAGGTTTTTAAGGTTGCAATGTGCTTTATGGACTGGTCATCACCTGAGCTTCTCGAGGGTGCAGGAAGTATTCTCAAGCTGCCTGAGTTTATTAAGAATAAAGGCATTAACAAGGTTCTTGTCGTAACAGATAAGGGACTTATGGGACTTCATCTTCTTGACCCTATGTTTAAAAAGCTTGAAGAAGTCGGCATTGACTATGTCATTTATGACGGTGTTCAGCCTAATCCTACTATCCCTAACATTGAGGATTGTAAGGATATGTATGTTGAAAACAACTGTCAGGGTATCATCGCTTTCGGCGGCGGTTCACCAATGGACTGTGCAAAAGCAGCAGCAGCAAGAGTGGTAAAGCCTAAGCAGTCAGTACGTTCTATGAGAGGACAGCTTAAGGTACACAAAAAGCTTCCGCCGTTCTTTGCCGTTCCGACAACTGCCGGTACAGGCTCGGAGACAACTGTTGCCGCTGTTGTAACAGACCCCGAAACTCACGAGAAGAATGCTATCAATGATACCTGTCTGCGTCCTAAATACGCTGTACTCGACCCTGAGCTTACAGTTGGTTTGCCGCCTCACATTACCTCAACAACGGGTATGGACGCCCTTACTCACGCAGTAGAGGCTTACATAGGTAAGAGCAACACCAAGGAAACACGCAGAGAAGCAGAGGAAGCAACAAAGCTTATCTTCGCAAACATTGAAAAAGCTTACAATAACGGAAAGGATTTAGAGGCAAGAGGAAATATGCTTAAGGGCTCATTCCTTGCAGGACGTGCATTTACCCACGCTTATGTAGGTTATGTTCACGCTATCGCTCATAATTTGGGCGGTCTGTACGGAACTCCTCACGGTCTTGCAAATGCGGTTATTCTGCCGTATGTTCTTGACTATTATGCAGATGCCGCTTATCCTCAGCTTGCAAAGCTTGCTGATATTGTGGGAATAGGAAAGGGCCTTGATACTGCAGGTAAGGGCAGAGCCTTTATTGACGCTATAAGGACTCTTAACAGGAATATGAACATTCCCGAAAAGTTTGATTTCATCAAGGAGGAGGATATTCCTACTCTCGTTGAAAGAGCTTTGAAGGAGGGTAATCCTCTTTACCCTGTTCCGAAAATTATGAATGAAAAGGACTGCGAAGCTGTTATTCGCTCCTTTATGGCATAATATTTTACAAAAAGAAAGCCTCGGACATTTGAAATTCAAGTGTCTGAGGCTTTTGTTATTGTGCGATTTTATTAATTGCATTAAGGACTCTTTTTTTGTCTGCCGACCAAAGAGGTGCAAGCAAATCCTTTTTTGCTCCGTCACCTGTCAGTCGGTGAATGACAATATTATCGGGAATAATTTCAAGGCAATCTTGAATTAAATCAATGTACTCATCAAATTCAAGAGCTTTGAATTTTCCGTCAAGGTAATCCTTTTCCAAATCCGTATTTTTGAGCACATAAAGAAGCTGAAGCTTTATTCCGTCAATACCGCTTTGGCAGACATATTTTACCGTTTCAAGCATATCTGCCTTCGTTTCATTCGGCAGTCCTAAAATAATGTGGACAACTATATTTACGCCTATGCTTTTTAAATTCTTTACGGCTTTGTCGTAAACGTCAAGGGTGTAGCCACGTCTGATATATTCGGCGGTTTTTTCGTGAATCGTCTGCAGTCCCAGCTCAACAAAAACAGGCTTGATTTTATTAATTTCATCAAGAAGATTAATGACATCATCATCAAGGCAGTCAGGTCTTGTGGCAATAGATAAAGCCACAATATCCTTATGGTTAAGTGCCTCATAATACTTTTCTCTCAGCACATTTACAGGTGCATAGGTATTTGTATAAGCCTGAAAATATGCAATATATTTTCCGCTTTTAATCTTTGAAGAAACAAGCTCCTTACCCTTTTCAATCTGCTGTGTTATTGAAAGCCTACTGCTTTGGGCAAAATCACCGCTTCCTCCTGCAGAGCAGAAAACACAGCCTTTTGTACCAAGAGTACCGTCTCTGTTAGGGCAGGTGAAGCCTGCGTCAAGGCTGATTTTATACACCTTACAGCCAAAGGTGTCCTTAAGATAATTATTCAGACTGTAATATTTCATAAAAATCCTTTAAGCTGTTTTCATTTCCGCAGACAAAGGAATCAATCCTGTCTGCACTGATTTCTTTTTTATCAAATGTAAATGCCTGTCCGCCTGCTTCACGAAGAATAACAGAAGCCGCCGCCCAATCCCAAGGGCGCAAAATCATTTCATAATAAAGGTCAGCCTTGCCTGCTGCAACATAGCAAATATCAAGTGCCGCAGAGCCGGAACGTCTAACCTCAATGGCTTTGTAAAATATCCTTTCCGTAAGCTCAAAGGTTTTATGAGCAAGCTCGTGTTCATATGGACAGGTGCCGAAAAGCACAAGACTTTTATCGATTCCGCAGTCGGAAACGTGAATTCTCTTTCCGTTAAGATATGCACCCTTGCCTTTTTCCGCGTAAAACATATTGTTCATATCAGGGTCAAGAACTGCTCCTGCAATCAGCTCCCTATCCTTTGCAAGACCTACGCTTATTGCACTGTGGCAAAAGCCTTTAATAAAATTAGTTGTGCCGTCAATAGGGTCAATAATAAAGCAGTAGCCGTCTGTTAGAGATTTATTATCGTCACCCTCCTCACCTAAAAATGTACAGTCGGGTATCAGATTTTTAAGCTCCGAAAACAAAAAGTTCTGTATCATTTTATCGTATTTGGTTACAAGATTAACATTTGAGCCTTTATCCTCAATACCTAAATCGTCATTTGCACCTTTGTAAATCTCCCCTGCTTTTTTTACAATTTCAACTATTTTCTCAATCATAAATTCAGGTCCTTTCACATTTTGGTATATTATATCATTTTGAACTTATAAGTTAAAGGGATTACTATAATTTTCTTTAATATTTATGTTGACTTAATATCTTACGTAGTTTAGAATTATTATGTTATAAAATATTTCATATGATAGTATGTATAATAAATTTGGAAGTGATTAAGTGAGAGTATTTTTAAGCTGTCTTGTATGCAGGATAGTAACATTTATTTTGCAAAGACTTGGCAGGGGCGCCACATCAATGCCCGGAAAGGTTGCACTTAAGGTAAAGCGAAATGTCCTTAAAGACCTGTCAAAGAATACAAAGGTTATTATCGTTACGGGAACTAACGGAAAAACCACCTCTTGCAGAATTATTGAGGAAGGACTTAAGCAAGCAGGAAAGTCCTATTTCATAAACAAGTCCGGTGCAAATCTGATAACAGGCGTTACAGCGTCATTTATTATGAATTCCACAGTTTTGGGAAAATGCAAAAAGGATTACGCAATAATTGAATGTGACGAAAACGCATTTAAAGAGGTTTCAAGATACATCAGAGCAGATGTTATTCTTGTTACAAACGTATTTCGTGACCAGCTCGACAGATACGGCGAAGTAACACATACCCTTAATGCAATCAAAGAATCGGTTAAAAACCTGCCTAACGCCGTTGTATGCCTTGATGCTGACTGCTCCCTAACATACTCTATGTCAAGGGAGATACCGAACAAAATTGTTACCTTTGGTGTCAGCGTTCCCTTTGACAAAAATGCAAAGGCTCCCGAAATCAGCGACGCTAAATACTGCATTTTCTGTAAAAATGAATATGACTACACTTATCACACCTATGGTCATTTAGGCGGTTTTGTTTGCAGTAAATGCGGATACAAAAGACCTGAGCCGGATTTTGCGGTTACATCTGTTGAGGAGCTCGGCAAGGACCACTCAATAGTTGTTGCAGATTTTAAGGGCAGTAAAAATATCATCAAGGTAAATATCGGCGGTGCATATAATGTTTACAACGCTGTGGGATGTGCGGCGGCATTGTCCTCTATCGGTATTGATGAAAAGACAGTTATCAGCGCCATTGAGCATTTCAGCGGTGCCTTCGGCAGAATGGAGCAGTTTAAAAGCGGAGACAACAACATTAATGTCATTCTTGTTAAAAACCCTGCCGGCTTCAGTCAGACTATGAGCTTTCTTACAAAGGTTGAGGAGGATTTTTCACTCTTTATCAGCCTTAATGACAACGGTGCCGACGGCAGAGATATCAGCTGGATTTGGGACGTGGATTTTGCTGATATATTCAAAAAGCAGAATGTTAAAGAAATATACGTTTGCGGTAAACGCTGTTATGATATGGCTATAAGAGTTAAGTACGAGGGTACAAACGGCAGAGAAATAAAGGTAATTGAAAACGAGGATTACCATAAGCTGCTTGACATTGCCGTAAATCAAGGCAGGGATGTTTATATCGTTCCTACCTATACATCAATGATGGCAATGAGACCGATAATTGCAAAGCGTTTGGGCGGAAAGGAGTTTTGGGAATGATTATAAGAATTGGACACCTTTATCCCGATATGCTCAATCTCTACGGCGACAGAGGAAATATTATCGCCCTTACAGTCCGTATGAAAGCAAGAGGAATTGACGTTCAGACTGACGCAATAACTATGGGAAAGAAATTTAATGCCGACGACTACGATATACTTTTTATCGGCGGCGGTCAGGACTTTGAGCAGGACGTTCTTCTTGACGATTTGAAAAAGGGCAAGGATATTGAAATCAACAGGGCTATCCAAAACGGTACACCTATGCTTGCCATATGCGGCGGATACCAAATGCTCGGAAAATACTACAAAACCTATGACGGCAAAATGCTTGAATATATGGGCGCCCTTGATTTTTACACAGAGGGTAAGGAAGAGAGAATGATAGGAAATTACGCCTACAAAACTAAGGAAGGCATTGAGGTTGTAGGCTTTGAAAACCACAGCGGACGCACCTATTTGGGAAAATGTGTTGAACCTCTCGGAACGATTATCAAGGGCTACGGAAATAACGGCGAGGACGGCACTGAGGGTGTCAGATATAAAAACACCTTCGGCACATATTCCCACGGTCCCGTACTTCCGAAAAATCCACAACTTGCAGATTTGTTGATTTCAAAAGCAGTTGAAAATAAATACGGCAAAACTGAGCTTGCACCTCTTGATGACAGCCTGGAGGATAAAGCAAAAGAGCAGGTAATGAAGCTTTATATAAAATAGTTCATATATAATTAAACGGCATCCTGTAGATTTTACAAGATGCCGTTTTTTATTTTCCTTGGAGCTTATTTCTTGTTTCACGGAATTTTTCGGGCAATTCCTCAAGTGTCATATTACGTGGTACTTCTGTTGTGCCTGCTTCCTTGGCAGTTTTGTAATACCACTCCTTAAACTCAAGAGTTTTCAATGTATCCTCTAATTCTTCAATTTGTTTTTTTACAATGGCTTTTTGGGTTAAAATCAAGTCTAAACGCTCATTAATGGTTTCGTCACCCTCCATTACCATTTCAATAAATTGCTTGATATCATGAAGCTTCATTCCTGTTTTTTTCAGACAAATAATAATCTTCAGCCACTCATAATCCTCGTCCTTAAAAACTCTTATTCCGCCGTTTGACCTTTCAACAAAGGGCAGTAAGCCCTCTTTATCATAATAACGAATAGTTGACGGAGTTATTCCTAATTGCTTTGCCATTTCCCCTACTGTATAAAACATTTTACACCTCCGAAAAAATTTTTAAAAACCTCTTGACTTAAAGTATACTTTAACATTTATAATTAACTTGTAGGCTAATAATACAATATCTTTTATAGATAGTCAAGGAGGTAAAACATAATGAAAAATGTTGTAATTATTTCAGCAAGTCCGAGGAAAAACGGTAATTCGGATATCCTGTGCGACCGATTTGCTCAGGGTGCAACAGAAAGCGGTAACAAGGTTGAAAAGATATTTTTAGCATCTAAAAGCATTGGATATTGTCGTGGCTGCGGTGCGTGCAATTCAAGGCACAAATGCGTTCAAAAGGACGATATGGCTGAAATTCTTGATAAAATGGTAGAGGCTGACATCATTGTTCTTGCAACGCCTGTTTATTTTTACTCTATGGACGGACAAATGAAAACCTTTATTGACCGTACCGTTCCGAGATATACCGAAATCAGCCACAAGGATTTTTATTTCATTATGACTGCGGCTGATACAGAAAAGTCAAGCCTTGAACGTACTATGGAGGCCTTTAGAGGATTTACCGAGGATTGCCTTATGGGAGCAAGAGAAGCAGGCATAATATACGGTGTCGGTGCTTGGCAGATGGGAGAAATAAAGGATACTCCTGCTTACAACGAGGCATACGAAATGGGTAAGGGAGTATAGAAGGAGCTTTAGAAATGGAATACGTAACTTTATCAAACGGTGTTAAAATGCCACAGTTAGGCTACGGCGTTTATCAGGTAACAAAGGAAGAATGTGAGCGTTGTGTTTCAGACGCATTAAAGGTCGGATACCGTTCTATTGACACGGCTCAAAGCTATTTCAACGAAGAAGAAGTCGGTAATGCAATTCAAAAATCAGGAGTATCAAGAGAAGATATTTTTCTTACAACAAAGGTTTGGATTGAGCATTACGGATATGAGGAATGTAAAAAATCCGTTATTGAATCTATGAGAAAGCTAAAGACAGATTATTTGGATTTACTTCTTCTGCACCAGCCCTTCAGCGATTACTACGGCGCTTGGAAAGCATTAGAGGAATTCTATGAAGAAGGCAAGGTACGTGCAATAGGAATTTCAAATTTCTATCCCGACAGAATGGTTGACATTGCTTCCTTTGCAAAAATCAAACCTATGGTTAATCAAATTGAAATACACCCCCACAATCAGCAGATAGCCGCAAAGGAATGGAATGAAAAATACGGCATACAGCTTGAAGCATGGGCTCCCTTCGGCGAAGGCAGAGGAGATATGTTTGAGCTTTCAGAGCTTAAAGAAATCGGAGCAAAATACAGCAAAACAACTGCACAGGTTATTCTCCGCTGGCACCTGCAAAGAGGAACGGTAATCATTCCGAAATCAACACATATTGAAAGAATGGAGGAAAACTTCAATGTATTTGATTTTGAACTGACCAAGGAGGATATGGAAAAAATTAAAGCACTTGATAAAAACGAAAGCGCCTTCTTTTCACACAACGATCCAAATATGGTTGAATGGTTTGTCAAAATGGTTGAGGAACGCAAAAACAAATAGCACAGAAAAGCCGCATCCTGTTCACAAGATGCGGTTTTTTTAATATCTAATTTGTACTGTTATTTCTTAGTTGTAACATTCTTTGCTGATGACCAAGGGGAATAAAGCTTAACGGTTTTGCCGTTTACCTTTACAGTCTTGTAGGTGCGAACTCTTACGTAATATTTCTTATTAC
>JBJFHZ010000011.1:0-22906 GCA_051894075.1 Eubacterium sp. | reverse complement strand
CTTGATTTGCTTTCTTTGTTTCGTTTCTTTCGCAACTCGAAAGAAATGAAAAACCCCGCGTTAGCGGAAACATAATATATCTGCTTTGCAGATGTACTATACAAACCCTAATTTGTTTTTATAGTATATGTTTTCTTTTTTCTGAAAAGCATATAGAGGAATACTCCCAAAACCACGAAGGCAAAGACAGTGCCCATACTGAACACTCCTGTTGAAAACAAAAGCCCAAACTGATAAATACAAAGGCTTACGCAGTAAGCAAACAATGACTGATAGCCGATTGCAAACAGAGTCCATTTCGGAGAGTTCATTTCACGTCTTATGGCGCCGACTGCCGCAAAACAGGGCATACAAAGCAGGTTGAACATAAGAAAGCTGTAGCCTGAAAGGGCAGTAAAGGCTGTGCTTAAATCGTCATAAAGCACGCCGAAAACGCCAACGATTTCCTCTTTAGCCATAAGGCCCAGCAGGGTTGCGGTAGATGCCTGCCATGTTCCAAAGCCCAAAGGAGTAAAGATAAATTTAATGAGATGGCCGATATAGGCAAGAATGGAATCGTCCATATTATCAACCATAATGAACTTGCCCTGATAAATGCCGAAGCCTGACAGGAACCATACGAGAATTGAGGCAAGTAAAATGATTGTTCCTGCTTTTTTTATGTATGACCAGCCTCTGTCCCAGGTGGCTCTTGCCACAGATTTAAGGGTAGGCATATGATACGCCGGAAGCTCCATAACAAAGGGTGATGCGTCGCCTGAAAAAAGCTTTGTCTTTTTCAAAATGATACCACTGCATACTATTGCGGCAATGCCTGCGAAATATGCGCTGGGGGCAACCCACCAAGCCTTGCCGAAAAAGGCTGAAGCAATAAGAGCGATGACAGGAAGCTTTGCTCCGCAGGGGATAAAGGTAGTGGTAACAATAGTCATACGTCTGTCGTTTTCATTTTCAATAGTACGTGACGCCATAATTCCCGGTACGCCGCAGCCTGTTCCCACAAGGATAGGGATAAAGGATTTTCCCGAAAGTCCGAAACGGCGAAACAGCCTGTCAAGAATAAATGCAATTCGGCTCATATATCCGCAGTCCTCAAGAAATGACAGAAAGATAAACAGTATAAATATCTGCGGAACAAAGCCTAAAACAGCACCGACGCCGCCGACGATACCGTCGATTATCAGGCTTTGAAGCCAGCCTGCACAGTTTACAGATGTCAGCAGATTGTCAAGAAATACCGTTACTATACCTGTATCACCGAAAATCTTCAAATTTACAAAATCGGAAAGAATACCGCCTAAGGTTGAAACCGAAACGTAGTAAACTCCGAACATAATCAGTGCGAATATAGGCAGAGCAAGAAAACGGTTTGTAACGATTTTATCTATTTTTTCGGTAGAGGTAGGCTTGTTGGACTTTGTGCGAAGCTCATTGATACAGGAGGATATATATCTGTATCGCTGGTCGGCAATAATGCCCTCGGAATCGTCGTCGTATTCAATCTCAACGTCGTGTATTATCTTCTCAACGTCAATGTCAAATTCCTTTTCTACAAGCTCGTCACGTTCAAAAAGCTTTGTTGCGTAATATCTTTTGTGGAGAATATCACAGCTTTTCGGCAGACGTGAAGAAATAAGATGAATAGCAGACTCCACCCTGTCATCAAAGGAATGGTGAATAGGGGGAACACCCTTGTTTGTCCTTGCAAGCTCAACTACACGCTTGGCGCATTTCTTTACCCCCGTTCCTCTGAGAGCCGAAATTTCAAAGCACTCACATCCGAAATGCTCCGATATTTCGTCAAGATGAATAACATCTCCGTTTCGCTTTACAACGTCAATCATATTGATTGCCATAACAACGGGAATACCGATTTCACATAGCTGGGTTGTAAGATACAGATTTCTTTCAAGATTTGTGCCGTCTATTATGTTGAGAATAATGTCAGGCTCCTCGTTGACAAGATAATTTCTCGCCACAACCTCCTCGGGAGTGTAGGGAGAAAGGCTGTAAATTCCCGGCAGGTCGGCAACGATAACGTCCTTTTCGCCCTTGAGCCTGCCTTCCTTTGCTTCAACCGTAACTCCCGCCCAGTTTCCCACATACTGATTAGAACCCGTAAGGGAGTTAAAAAGCATGGTCTTACCGCAGTTGGGATTACCGGCAAGTGCAATTTTTATCATTCTTATACCTCTTTAAATCTCTTATTTATTAAAATGTTAGTCCAAACAAACTTATTTGTCAATACAAAATTTGATTTATTATTTGCTTGTATATCTTTAATTCATATGCTTGACCAAATTAAAATATGGTAGAATACGGAATAATTCACAAAAAAGTCTTGACATTACCGGTCTATTGTTATAGACTAAAGACAAAGGAAGTCTATAGTTATAGACCACAGAGGTGTTTATATGGAATTGAAATTATGCGAAAGCGATTTTAAATTTATGAGTATTGTGTGGGATAATGAGCCTATCAGCTCCCACGATTTAGTGTTAAAATGCAACGAGGAGCTTGGCTGGAAAAAATCCACAACCTACACGGTTTTGAAAAAATTATGTGAAAAGGGCTTTGCCAAAAATGAAAGCTCTGTTATTTCTTCTGTTGTAGCAAAAAAGGATGTTCAGCAGTATGCAAGTAATAAAATTGTTGAAAGCTCTTTTAACGGTTCTCTGCCGAATTTTCTTGTGTCATTTTTCGGCGGTAAGAAGATTAGTGAAAAAGAGGCGAAAGAGCTGAAAAGCCTGATTGACACTTATAGTGAGGAATAGTTATGGCAAATTTATTTATCGGTATTCTCAATATGAGTATTACAGCGGGGTATATTATCTTGGCTGTTTTGCTTGTGCGTGCTTTTCTTGTGAATATGCCGAAGAAATATTCTTATCTTTTGTGGAGTGTTGTTGGCTTTAGGCTTGTCTGTCCTGTCAGCTTTAAGTCAGTAATAAGTATTTTTAATATTAATCCCTTTGTTGATAAGAATGTTGCAACAGATAACGGTACTATGAATTATGCCAAGGCTGATGTGCTGATGCCGGATGTTGATATGGCTGTATCCACCGATGTTGTAACAACAACTGACGGCGTTACTGCAACATTTGTTACAAATTCCTTTTGGGATAGGTTTATTGATTTTATTCCGTATATATGGATAATGGGAATTGCAATACTGCTTGTTATGGGAATAGTAAGCTTTTTGAAAATCAAAAAACAGGTTGCTACTGCAACAAAATGGAGTGATAATATTTATCAAAGCGAAAATATATCATCACCCTGTATTATAGGAATTATTAAGCCTAAAATTTATATTCCTTATAATGTTGATGAGGAGTATTTGGAGTATGTTATCGCCCACGAAAAATACCATATTAAGCGTGGAGATAATGTTGTTAAAATGATTGCATTTGCAATGCTTTGCGTTCATTGGTTTAACCCACTATGCTGGCTTGCATTTTATCTTGTAAATAGGGATATGGAAATGAGCTGTGATGAATGGGTGCTTGCTCATAACGAGGGTATAAAAAAGACTTATTCAAATGCACTTTTATCCTTTGCCGCAAATAAAAAATTTCCCTCCCCAAGTCCTCTGTGCTTTGGTGAAGGCTCTGTAAAAAGCAGAATAAAAAATGTGCTTTCATTCAAACAGCCGAAGAAAATATTTTCTGTACTTGCAATTATATTAAGCGTTTCACTTTTAATTGCCTGTTCGGCAAATCCAAAGGAAATTGTCAGCCGTGAAGGTATAGAAAATACCATAGCTAATAACACTGTTCAAAAAAATGAATATACGGCAGGCGATGCAATAGCACAAAATATGTCTATTTCAAGAATAGTTTCCGACGGTGGGCAATACTCATCAATTAAAATTGATGATGATAAAATCACGGTATACGACAGTGAGCTTGGACAGTATTTTGCAAGTGAAAATGTGAAAGTAACTCCGATTTCTTACTATTCTTACAAGGATGAATCCAATGATAATAATTCATATAGGTTTATTGAGGTAGAGGATTTACAGTTTGAAATATCAGAGGAATATAAGGATCTATTCACAGATACAAGCCTGGAGGTTAAAAAGTTTTCAGCTTCCAATCAAGCCTTTTTTGTGTATTATGTAGATGAAAAGCCCGTGGCAATATCTGATTTTATGGGAATTTACAGGCTTGAAGCACCTAATATAAATTCAGTAATATCTCAGGCAATAAATGAAAATGAGGTCAGTATTGCAGCACGCTCTGAATACTTCGCCTCAAGCTATGAGATGCTTTCCATTGAAGACGGTGATTTGAATAAAAACAAAACCAAAACCTGTGAAACAGCATATTTATATGTTTATGCAGCAGGACTTACAATAGAGGACGGTGTTTTAAAAGAAGAAAGTGCAGCATTGCATCCCTGTGCAGTTGTTATAAACAAAAATGACGGAAGCCACTATACTGTTAGTGAATATCGGCTTCCCGGTGACGGTTCGGAATATGCCAAGGATATAAACAAAAGCTTTTCAAAAACAGCAAAATCAAAGCTTGACGATTTTGAAAAATACCATAACAAAAATGTACAAGTATTAGAAAAAACAGCATTTTTAAAGGCAATAGAGCAGTACTATATTGATATTGATTCCTGCATAGACGTGTTGATTAAAGAAATTTCGTTAAAGGGTAAGGCTTCTTCTGATTTGCAATTTGACTATAAAGACCTTGCACCTGACGAATTCAGTCAGTTAAATATGTACGGTGATTATACATTAAAGTATGTTTATTCAAAATTCATTAAGGGTAATTTGAATAGAAGTGAAGATTTGATTTTAAAGTCGGTACTTATTGATAACCTTGGCGGTGAGGTAATCAAATCTGCCACCGATACGGGACAGGAATATTTTGATTTGTTTCTGAAGCATAACCAAAGGCTGTTAAAGGAAAATGACGAAGAATTTATGAAAACATCATATCCTAAAGGATATCTTCTACTTGAAATGACAGCATAAAAAAAGAGATGCGTGAGCATCTCTTTTTGTTTATGTTTTTACAGACCTGTGTTTTCTGCAATATATTTTCTTGCCTTAACTGCATACTCGAATGGGTTTGCTTTAGCAGGGTCCTGCTCTGCCTCAACAACTACCCAGCCCTCGTAGCCGTTTTCTGCAAGGATATCGAAGATAGGCTTGAAATCAACGTCGCCGTCTCCGGGAACGGTGAATACGCCTGCTCTTACTGCATCAAGGAAGGACATATGATTAGGTACAACCTGATTGTTGTAAACGTCAAGGCGAACATCCTTAAGATGTACGTGCTTAACTCTGTTTATGTACTTTTTAAGCACAGGAACAGGATCAATGCCTGCAAAGGTCAAATGACCTGAATCAAAGAGAAGATAAACAAGGTCGGGGTCTGTCATCTCCATAAGCTTGTCGATTTCCTCAACAGTCTGAACGCCTGTACCCATATGATGATGAACTGTGAAATACATACCCTTTGATTTAGCGTATGCGCCCATTTCGTTGAAGCCCTTGGCAACAATCTCCCACTGCTCATCGGTATAGTAAGGCTTTTCGTCAAGGATTGACTTGTCAAGACAGCCCTGAATAGAATTGCCCTGCTCAGATGCGCCGATAACCTTTGCGCCTAATTTATAGAGCTTATCGCAATGAGCCTTGAAAGCCTCGATAGTTTCCTCATAAGGCTTTGATGTGAGATAAGAGGAGAACCAAGCGTTACAAATCTGAAGTCCTCTGATGTCAAGATATTTCTTTAAAACATCGGGATCTGCAGGGTATTTATTTCCGATTTCAGAGCCCTTGTAGCCTGCAAGAGCCATTTCGCTAATGCACTGCTCAAAGGAGTTTTCTGCACCTAAATCAGGCATATCGTCATTTGTCCAGCCGATAGGAGCAATAGCAAGTTTTACTTTATTAGCATCAAGCATTTTTTATTTTACCTTTCAAAAATAAATTTAGTAGTCAAATGTTTCCTTAATATGAGCCTGCATATCCTCGTAAGCGGCAGCAACTGTCTCTGATTTTGAAACCTCGGCAACGCCTACTCTCCACCAGGACTCAAAGCCGGGTGTCATAGTCTTAGGCAGAACCTTAATATCAAAAAGACACGGAACAGTCTGCTTTGCAGCATCTACAAGAGCGGCGCGAAGCTCATCAGATGTACGGCAGGTATAAGCCTTACAGCCGTAGCCCTCTGCGATTTTTGCAAAGTCAACAGCGATTTCTGCGCCGTCAAGCATACCTGTTACAGGATTTCTTGCGCGGAAAACAGTACCGAAGGTATCGGTACCTTGATTGTTTTGAAGATTTTCAATACAGCCCCATCCCATATTGTCAAAGAGGCACACGTTAATCTTCAAGCCCTCCTGTAAAGCAGTATAAAGCTCGCTGTGGCCCATAAGGAAGGAGCCGTCACCGCAGAAGGTGTAAACCTCAGATTCGGGCTTAGCAAGCTTTGCACCCAAAGCACCGTTTACCTCGTAGCCCATGTTGGAATAGCCGTATTCCATATGGTATGTGCCTCTGTCCTTAGGTCTGAAAAGCCTTTGCATATCGCCGGGCAGTGAACCGGAGGAACCAACTGCAATTGCGTCGTCAGGCATAAATTCGTTGATGATACCGAGAGCTAATGTCTGATTAAGTCCGCCCTCAAGCTCTGTTGAATAATACTCATCAACGATTGCGTCCCAATCCTTTTTAGCCTCTGCAATTTCGTCTTTATATTCTGATTTGTAGCCGTCGCAGGCAGGAATGAGTGCTGATATAGCCTCCTTAGCATCTGCAACGATAGCCTCGGCATCCATTTTGTATGCGTCAAAGGGGCATACGTTAATACCGAGAACCCTTCTGTCCTCTTTAAACAGCCATTTTGATGATGTTGTGAAGTCTGAAAAACGAGTACCTACACCGATAATAAGGTCGGCATCTCTGCCGATTACATTAGCGGCTTTACCGCCTGTAACACCGATACCGCCTACGTTAAGGGGATGCTTCCAGTCAATAAGTCCCTTACCTGCCTGTGTTTCGGCAATAGGAATGTTGCACTGCTCAGCAAGCTGAAGAAGCTCCTTTTCAGCGCCGCTGTATCTGACACCGCCACCGCAAACGATGATAGGCTTTTTAGCCTCCTTGATAAGAGCTGTTGCTCTTTCAAGCTGTGAGCTTGCAATAGGTCTTCTGTCCATATGCCAAACACGTTTAGCAAGGAAATGGTCGGGATAATCGTAAGCCTCGCCCTCGACATCCTGCGGCATAGCAAGGCAAACCGCACCTGTGTCGGCAGGGTCGGTAAGCACTCTCATAGCGTTAAGACAGGCAGTCATAAGCTGTTCGGGTCTGACAATTCTGTCAAAATAATGGCAAACGCCCTTGAATGCGTCGTTTACCGTTCTGCCGTAGCCGTCAAAGAATTCGGCCTGCTGTAAAACAGGATCGGGCTGACGGCATGCGAATGTGTCACCGGGGAGAACGAGAAGGGGAATTCTGTTTGCAGTCGCACAGCCGCAGGCAGTTACCATATTAGTAGCACCGGGACCGATAGAAGAAACACAGGGGATAATTGCCTTTCTGTCCATTTGCTTTGCATACGCAACAGCGGCAAGAGCCATATTCTGCTCATTTTTACCCTGATAAAATTTAAGATTATGTCCGCCCTGCTCAAGAGCCTGACCGACGCCGACAACGCAGCCGTGGCCGAAAATTCCGAAAATTCCGCTGACGAATTTTGTTTCCACGCCGTCACATTCTATGTACTGATTGTCAAGGAACTTTACAAGCGCCTGTGACATTGTAAGTCTTGTACGTTTCATATGTTAAGCCTCAATTTCAGAAAGTTTAACAGGTCTGTGCTCTGCAACGGACTTCTTTGCTGCAAGACCGAGACGAAGAGCCTCAAGACCGTCATAAACAGTAGTTTTTGTATCTGTATCGTTGATTACACAGTTGATGAATTCTGTCATTTCGTCTGTAAAGGACTGCATATATCTCTCAAGGAAGAAATAGAGAGGCTTGTCGGTTACAGCACCGTTTTCATCAATAAATTCAACATTAGTAGGTGTGTCATTGGAAGCGCTTGCCTGACCGTTTTTGCCGAACACCTCAAGCCTTTGGTCATAGCCGTAAGCGGCTTTACGGCAGTTGTCAATAACGCCGATTGCACCGCTCTTGAATTTAAGAGCAACAAGTGCAGTATCAACGTCACCTGCCTCACCGATTGCAGGGTCAACGGTTACTGCGGCATTGGCATAAACCTCTTCAACATCTCCGCCGATGAAACGAGCCATATCAAAATCATGAACAGTCATATCAAGGAAGATACCGCCTGAAACCTTAACGTAAGAAATCGGGGGTGGCTCCGGGTCACGTGAGGTAATTTTAATAGTTTGAAGCTCACCGATTTTGCCCTTGTTAGCAAGGTCCTTAATGTGAGCAAAGTTGTGGTCATAACGTCTGTTAAAGCCGATCTGAAGCTTAACGCCTGCTTTATCAACAGCGTCGATTACTGCCTTGATTTTAGCAACTGTAAGGTCAACGGGCTTTTCGCAGAAAATATGCTTTCCTGCCTTAGCCGCCTCTATAGCAATATCAGCGTGGGTATCTGTTGATGAGCAGATAAGCACAGCCTTAATTTCAGGGTTGTTGAGAATTTCGTGATAATCCTCGTAATAATTCGGGATACCAAGCTCAGCAGCAACCTTTTTTGCGCCTTCAACATAAATGTCTGAAATTGCAACAATTTCTGCCTGAGGAATATGGTATGTAATTGACTTGGCGTGTACCTGACCGATGCGTCCGGCACCGATAATGCCGACTTTGATTTTTTCCATAATGTTACCTCTCACATAAATTTTTCAGAGCTTGCACTCTTTCTCACTAATGATATCACAATGTTTTTTATAATTCAACTGCTTAAATGAATAAATATTGAATTTTAAATATTATCTAATATTAAAGTTGCAAAGCAGATAAAATGAATGTATAATGTATTTGCAGTATTATAACTTAATTAAGGAGTGTTTCGCTATGGTTTACAGATACAGACCCGTGGGAGTATGCTCACAGCAGATTACTATTGATGTAAACGAGAATGATAAAACAATTAACAATATTCAGTTTTTGGGAGGCTGTAACGGAAACCTGAAGGGTATATCCGCTTTGGCAAAGGGCAAAACTCTTGATGAGATAATTTCAGCTCTTAAAGGTATTAAGTGCGGAATGAAGGGTACCTCCTGTCCGGACCAGCTTGCCTGTGCTCTTGAGAAAATTGAGGAGGAGCTTTAATCACCCCGATATTATTTCGGCAATCACCGAATTTATATGAATTTAAGGAGTAAAAAATGTTTAGACTTGAAAGTAAGATACTTCAGCGTGAATTTGTTGTCCACGAGGAAATTCTTTATGCCTCACAGATAAGGAATGTGCTTTCCGGTAAGGATTTTGTTCCCGACGGCAACAGCGTTGAATTTGCGTTTCACTTTACCGACGGAAGCGAATTTTCTTCAAAGGGGCTTAAGGTAACCGACAGCAAGCAGGAAAACGGCAGGCTTTCCTTTACCTTTGAGGAAACAGACGGTATTACGCCGACATTGTCCTTTTGGGCAGGTGATGACGGAAATACCCTGAAAAAGCAGATTTCCTTTGTTCAGACAGGTGATAAGATTATTGACTATATCGCCCTTGAGCACATAGGAATTACAAATTCAAAGACTCATTTTACCGTTCCCACGGACGTAAAGGGGCCTGAACTTAGCGGTATTCATTCCGCTTTGGGTCAGCCGTTTTATATTGACAGCCTTTTCTTCGGTTGTGAGCTTCCTGCCACACTTAATTTAATTGAGTTTGGTATAGGTCAGGTTAAGCTTTATCTTGGAAAAAATATCAACGGCAGCTACGACTGTCCCGTTACTGTGGTGGGCGGTGCAAAAAGCAACCTGATGGTTGATGTTCAGAGAGCGTTTTTTGATTATATTGAGAGCATTGCCACGCCTACAAAATTCCGCCTGCAGTATAATAGCTGGTACGACCATATGCTCAATATCAATGCCGACAATATTGAAAAGTCCTTTTATGAGATTGAAAAGGGACTTTCCTCAAACGGTGTTGAGCCTCTTGACGCATATGTTGTTGACGACGGCTGGAATGATTACAGTGAGCCGTTTTGGTGCTTTAACAAAAAGTTTCCCAACGAGCTTTATGATTCCACTCAGCTTGCAAAGAATTTAGGCTCCTCCTTCGGACTGTGGCTTGGACCCAGAGGGGGATATAATTATCAGACAAAGTTTGCAAAGCGAATGGAGAAAAAGGGCTTGGGTGCTTATAACGCTCAGGCAAGGGATATCTGTGTTGCAGACAAAACCTATCAGGAAAATGTTGAAAAATTTATTCTTAAGGTAACAAAGGAATTTGATATTAATTACTGGAAATTTGACGGCTTCTGCCTTTCTCCCTGCACAAGCACAAGCCACAATCATATTGTGGGCGGAGAAAATAATATGTATTATTTCACAGAAATGTGGCAGGGATGGATTGAAATTTTCAAGCACCTGAGAGCGCTTCGTGCAAAGCAGGGCAAAAGCCTTTGGATAAATATGACCTGCTATGTTAATCCGTCACCCTGGTGGCTTCAGTACGTAAACAGCATTTGGCTTCAAAACAGTAACGATATAGGCTTTGCCGATAATATCAGCAATCAGCCGCAGGTTGAGGCTGAAATGACCTACAGAGACAGCAGATATTATAATTTACTTTGTACAAGAGCATATCAAATGCCGTTGAAGCACATCTATAACCACGAGCCTATTTACGGAACCTACGCAAAGGTTGATTATACCGACGAGGAATTTGAAAAGTATCTTTACTTTAACGCCTGCCGAGGCGAAGCATTTAATGAATTGCATTTGAGCTACACTATGATGAATAAATCAAAGTGGCGTATACTTGCCAATGTTCTCAAATGGCAGAAAAGCAATTACGATATTCTGCAAAATGCAATATATATCGGCGGAAAGCCTGATGAAAATAATGTTTACGGCTATTTCAGCTGGGACAGAAAGGGCAACGGCATTGTGGCTCTGAGAAATCCTACAGACGAAAAGGCACCTGTTACCCTTACTCTTAACAAGCTTATGGGATGTCCTGAGGACTTAAAGGATGTTAAGAGATATAATGTATATAACGAAACAGGCAAGGAAAGCTTTGACAGCTTTTCATACGGTGATAAAATTGATTTGACCTTAAGGCCCTTTGAGGTTAAGGTATTTCAGTTTGGTCCCGAGGACAGACGCTATGACTATGTTACAGGCTCAACTGAATTTACAATTTCCTTTAATTATAAGGGTGAAGAAAATATTGCCGTGGCTGAAAACGATGATATAAAAATCGCTGTTGAAAAGGGTATTGTAACTGTAAGATGCGGTAAATGTCATCTCCGTTCAAACAGTATTATCAGCGGCGGAGAGCATAAGATTACTATTGTCAGAGAAAAGAGCAGGGCGCTGAAAATTTATATCGACAGTCACCTTGATTCATCAGGCTTTGACAACAGAGCGAAGCCGATAATCAATACCGATATCAGCAGTACCGCAGAGGCCTTTGCCGTTTCTGAAAAGGCAACACCTTATGATGAGATAATCACCCTTAAGGAAATTCTCACTAAGGTGGGCAAAAGGAGGAATAAGTAAGTATGAAATGTAAAAAATGCGGTTGCGACGCATTGATAAAGACTGACGACTGGTATAAATGTCCGAATTGCGGTGCCGTCATTTTTGATACGGATGTTAAAATAAACGACATGACAAGTCCTACGAAAGAAATGGAAAAAATGGAAAACGACTCAAATACAGCTTCACAGGAAGAAAAGAAACAGACCGTAGGTCAAAGCGTAAGCACGGTAGTTGACGAGGATGTTAATAAAGGCAAAAAGGAGAAAAATGAAAAAGAGGAAAAGCCCAAAAGCAAGGCTCAGGAAACTATTGAGTTTTTCGTTCCTATTGTTATCGCAGTTGTTATTGCGCTTCTTCTTAAAACCTTTGTATTTGCAAATGCAATTGTGCCTACAGGCTCAATGCTTAACACTATTCAGGAAAAAGACAGAATAATTGCCAGCCGACTTGCCTATATCAACGAGGACCCTCAGAGATATGATATTGTAATTTTCAAATATCCCGACAATGAAAAGGAATATTATGTTAAAAGAATAGTCGGTTTACCCGGTGAAACTGTACAGGTGGTAAATGGTATTGTCTATGTTACAAAGACGGACGGAGAGACAATTCAGCTTGACGACAGCTTCGTTACTGCCTGTGAGCCCGACGGTAATTACGGACCCTATCAGGTTCCGGAGGACTGTTATTTTATGATGGGAGATAACAGAAATAACAGTAAGGATTCAAGATTTTGGCAGAATAAATATGTTCACAGGGACAAGATTATCGGAAAGGTTAAATTCAGATATTTTCCGAATCCGTCAAAGATTGAGTGATAAGCAATTTAATTTAGGTTAAAATGTTTTAGTTGTAAAAAGGGGATTATTTATGGATAAAACAAAAAATTATATTCCTAAAAAGGAACGATGGGCTTTTGGAATAGGTGCATGCGGACAGGGCATGATTTATGCCATGATGTCCAGCTACATAAGCGACTATTACCTCAATGTGCTTCAGCTTGCACCTATGTTCGTGCTGTTGCTTATGCTGTTTGCGAGAGTGTGGGATGCTATTAACGACCCGCTTATGGGAATGATTGTTGACCGTCGTACAACTAAACGCGGTAAAATGCGTCCGTACATTTTGTATGCGTCAATTCCCATCGGTGTACTTACAATACTTATGTACCTTAGTCCTTCACTTAGCAAAGGCTCACTTATGATTTATTCTGCCATTGTATATGTGGTTTGGGGAATGATTTACACAATGGCTGATGTACCGTTCTGGAGTCTGCCAAATGTAATGACTGCAAATGCAGAGGAAAGAAGCTCTACAATATCATTCGGCAGAACGCTTAACGGTATCGGTTCAGCTGTTCCTGAGGTTCTCTTCTTGGTTATCGGATTGATTTTGCCGAATATTCTCGGTGTTTCCGACGGTCTTGAGTACAATAAGATAAAATATCTTTTGATGTCGATAATCACAGTAGTTATCGGTCTTGCACTCTATTCGAGAACATACTTTAATGTTAAGGAAAGAATTGTTATTCCGGATGTAAAGCCTGTAAAGGGCGAGCCATCTCGACTTTCAAGAATTTTTAAATGTAAGCCTTTGATGCTTGTTATACTTATGGGTATTCTTTCAAGCGGTAGATATATGATTCAGGCAGCAGCAGTTCACGTTGCAAGATATGCGTTTTATATCGGAAAGCCACTTGAGGGTATGACTGATGCTGAAAGAGTTGCAGCTATCGAGGCAAGTGTATCGTCAGTTAAAACAATTTTCCAGGTTTGTGCAATCGTAGGTATGTTTGGTGCAATGCTTGTTATGCCTGCACTTATGAAGAGATTTGACTATAAAAAAATCGTTATTGTCACCTGCTTTGCAGGATTTGCGGCAAGTATGTTTACTACCGTTATCGGCTGGAAAACAATGAACCTTTACGTTTGTATTCCGTTTATTCTTATTTCCTGCATACCATTAGGCGTTCTTAATGTAATTACATACGCAATGATTGGTGACTGCCTTGACTATATGGAGCTTAAAACCGGCTTTAGAGACAATGCACTTGGCTCTGCCTGTCAAGGCTTTGTAAACAAGCTTGGCAACGCTCTTGCTACATCAGGCATCGTAGTAATGTATATGTTTATCGGTCTTGAGCCTGACAAGATGCTCAGCTCTGACGTTATTATGGCTGCTACCGATTTGGCAATGAATCAGCGTTTTGCAATGTTCTCGCTTGTTTCAATAGTCCCCGGTGTAAGCCTGCTTCTTTGTGCATTACCTATGTTCTTCTACAAAATCAGCGGTAAGGAAAAGGTTAGAATGGAAGAACAGCTTGCAGAGCAGAGAAAAGCAAGAGGTATTCAGATAGAAGAATAATTTAATTTTTCGGAGGAATTATTATGCCTTTTATTGAAGTTAAAACAAATCAGAGTATTTCCTCAAAGGAGGAATTAAAAGCAGAGCTTGGCAGTGCCATAACAGCCATTCCGGGTAAAAGCGAAGGCTGGCTTATGGTTGAAATGCAGGATAAGCTTGATATGTATTTCAAGGGAAGTGCAGAGCCTTGCGCAATGTTTGAGGTAGCAATTTTCGGAAATGCGTCAGAGTCGGCTTATGAAAACCTTACAAAGCTTCTTTGTTCAGTTTCGGAGAAATATCTCGGAGTTTCTTCCGATAGAACATATGTCAAGTATTCCGAAATTGATAACTGGGGATATAATAACTTTAATTTCTAATTAAATAAAAATGAAGGACTGTGACTAATTTTTAAGTCACAGTCCTTTTTAATATATTGATAAATTCGGGTTTGGCAGGCTGAGCCTGCACGCAGACGAGAAGATAGCAGTTGCAAAAAACAACACCATTTCCCGACAATAAAGAGTTTTGCAAATTAGGGTTTGTCAAACCAAATTGAGCCTCCCCTGTGTAAGGGGAGGTGGGTTGCCGTTAGGCAACTCGGAGGGGTTGTAACAATCCCTCAGTCTGCTAACGCAGACAGCTCCCTTTACACAAGGGAGCCAAATAGGTTTTATGATTTTATCTCGACAAATACTAATTTGTGTCATTCTAATGCATTAAATTCTGTCAAGCGCCTGCTGGATATCCTCAATGATATCCTCTGCGTTTTCAATTCCAACGCTGAAGCGTACAAGGTCGGGGCTTACGCCGCATTCCTCAAGCTGTTCGTCGGTAAGCTGTCTGTGTGTTGTTGAAGCAGGGTGCAGACAGCAGGTTCTTGCATCAGCAACGTGGGTAACGATAGCGGCAAGCTTGAGAGAATCCATAAATACCGTTGCGGCTTCTCTACCTCCCTTGATACCGAAGGAAACAACACCGCAGGTGCCGTTAGGCATATACTTCTGTGCAAGGTCAAACTGCTCGTCATCCTCAAGCATAGCGCATTTAACCCAAGTGATTTTGTCATTATTTTTAAGATACTCGGCAACCCTTTTAGCGTTTTCGCAATGTCTTTCCATTCTTAAATGCAGAGTTTCAAGGCCCACGTTTAAAAGAAATGCGTTCTGCGGAGCAGGAATTGAGCCAAGGTCACGCATAAGCTGAACGGTAGCCTTTGTGATATATGCCGCCTCGCCAAATGCCTTTGTATATGTTATACCGTGGTAGCTTTCGTCAGGAGTAGTCAGACCGGGGAATTTGTCATTCTGTGTCCAGTCAAAATTACCTGAATCAACGATTGCACCGCCGATTGTTGAAGCGTGGCCCTCCATATATTTAGTGGTGGAGTGGGTAACGATATCAACTCCGAAATCAAAGGGACGGCAATTAATCGGTGTAGCAAAGGTGTTGTCAACGATAAGCGGAACACCGTTTCTGTGAGCCACATTTGCGAATTTTTCGATATCAAGTATATCAAGGCTTGGGTTGGAAATTGTTTCACCGAAGATAGCTTTTGTGTTTGGCTTAATTGCCGCCTGAATTTCCTCCTCACTTGCACGTGGGCTTACAAAGGTGAAGTCAATGCCCAGCTTTCTCATAGTTACGTTGAACAGATTAAATGTTCCGCCGTAAATTGCAGAGGAGGAGACGATATGGTCGCCTGCCTGAGCAATGTTAAAAATTGCGTAAAAGTTTGCCGCCTGTCCTGATGATGTAAGCATACCTGCCACACCGCCCTCAAGCATTGCGATTTTTGCGGCGGCAAGGTCGCAGGTGGGGTTTTGCAGGCGTGAATAGAAATAGCCTGATTTTTTCAAATCAAACAAATCTCCCATTTCCTCGCTGGAATCGTATTTATATGTGGTGCTTTGTATAATCGGCACAACTCTCGGTTCGCCGTTTTTTGGCTTATATGCGCCCTGAACGCAAATTGTTTCAATTCTGTTTGCCATAGTTATCTCCTTAATTTTTAAGAATTATCTCTTTAGTCCTCAAGAAAATGCTTCATAATGCTCGGTCCGAAATCCACATAATTTCCCGTTTCCTTGGCTGTTTCTTCGTTAATAGTATCAACGCCGTCAATCTCATTATTCTTGTGATAAATGAGATAGGGAACAGGGTCAGAGGCGTGAGTTCTTGTAACAATCGGTGTAGGATGGTCGGGCAAAATCATAATCTTGTAATCGTCATATTTTTTAAGTCCCTCAAAGAGAATAGGAAGAACTCTTTCGTCGATAAGTTCAATAGCTCTTACCTTGTTTTCAGGCTCATTTCTGTGGCCGCATTCGTCGGGAGCCTCAAAGTGAATGTAAACAAGGTCGTTTCTCTCCAACAGGTCAAGAGCGGCATTTGCCTTGCCCTCAAAGTTTGTATCGATATATCCTGTGGCACCCTCAACCTCGGCAACCTCCATTTTTGCACAACCGCCAATACCTTTAATAAGGTCAACGGCAGATACGACAGCACCCTTGATACCGTAGATTTCCTCAAACGGTGACAGAGCAGGTCTTTTTCCTTCGCCCCACATCCATATTGAGTTTGCAGGTCTTTTGCCTGCTTTTTTCCTTGCAATATTAACAGGGTGGTCTTTTAAAAGGTCATATGATTTTTTCATCATTTCAATAAGCGGCTTTGCGTTTTCACTTGTTGAAAGATATTCCGTGATAATCTTTCCCGTAATATCATGAGGCGGTGTCATTTTACCTAAATCGGTTGTACCGTTTGCCCAGATAAGACAATGACGGTATGATACACCGGGATAAAATTTAAACTCGTCTGTACCTAATTTTTCGTCTATGTACTTAATGAGAATTTCTGCTTCCTCGCTGGAAATATCATCGGCACAGTAATCCTCAATAGTCTTTTGCTCATAGGGCAAATCGTCCTCTGAAAGAGTAACAAGATTTGTTCTCAGCGAAACGTCTGTAGGCTTCATATCAATTCCGATAGACGCCGCCTCAAGAGGACTTCTGCCTGTGTAATATTTCATCGGGTCAAAGCCCATAACACTCATATTTGCAACGTCAGAGCCGGGCTTCAAGCCCTCGGCAACGGTCCTTATAAGACCTACCTCGGCTTTGCTTGCGAGCATATCCATATTCGGCTTTTTAGCACACATCATAGGTGTTTTGCCGTCAAGTGCAGGTACGGGATAGTCAGCCATACCGTCATATAATACGACTACGTATTTCATTTTTAGTCAATCCTCCGGTAGTATAGAGATATATAAATTAGGATTTGTCGGGATGTATTTGTAGCAAATTTATGGCTCCCTTGTGTAAAGGGAGCTGTCTGCGTTAGCAGACTGAGGGATTGTTACAACCCCTCCGAGTTGCCTAACGGCAACCCACCTCCCCTTACACAGGGGAGGCTCAATTCGGTTCGATAAACCCTAATTGCGTGTAGCTCAGCCCACAATTACTTATTTAAAGTAATTTACACCGCTTTCAAAGATTTTCATATCCTTTTCAAACGGTACGTTTGCGTAAAGATTGTCGCCCTTTCTTTCGCAATGTCCCATTTTACCCAGAACTCTGCCGTCGGGAGAGGTGATACCCTCTACTGCACATACAGAGCCGTTGGGGTTAAACGGCATATCGTCAACAGGTGTGCCGTCAGGATTTACATACTGTGTAGCAACCTGTCCGTTTTCGATAAGCTTTTTCATAACCTCGTCATTTGCAACAAATCTGCCTTCGCCGTGGCTGATTGGCACTGCGAACATATCGCCTGCATTTACACTGCTAAACCAAGGTGATTTAACACTTGAAACTCTTGTAAATGCCATTTGAGAAATATGTCTGCCGATGGTGTTAAATGTAAGAGTTGGGTCGGTTTCTTTGATTTCTCTGATTTCTCCGTAAGGTACAAGACCGAGCTTGATAAGAGCCTGGAAGCCGTTACAGATACCGAGCATAAGACCGTCACGGCAGTTAAGAAGCTTAGTAACAGCCTCTTTAACTCTCGGGTTTCTAAAGGTTGTTGCAATGAACTTACCTGAACCCTCAGGCTCGTCACCGCCTGAGAAGCCGCCCGGAAGCATAACAATCTGTGCCTTTTCAATTTCCTCAACCATTTTTTCAATTGTTTCATTAATTCCTGCTGAGGAAAGGTTGTTTACAACAAGAATTGATGCTTGGGCACCTGCTTTTTCGAATGCTCTTGCAGTGTCAATTTCGCAGTTTGTACCCGGGAATGCGGGGATGAATACTCTTGGCTTTGCAACCTTATTTTTAGCTACAAAGATTGAACGTTCCTTGTAAAGCGGTACATCGTAAGGCATTTTTGCCTTTTTGCCTGAATCTGTTGCAAATACCTTTTCAAGCTTGCCTGTCCAGGCGTCTATAAGCTCATCAACTGTAAGCACTGCACCGTCAATAATGAATACACCGTTATCGTTTGTCTTACCGAGAGTGATACCCTCAAAGCTGTCCTCCTCGGCAAGCTCAACAACAAAGGAAGCCTCCTTAGGAGCGAATAATGTTTCTTTATCAAGCCCCTGTTCAAAGGTAAAGCCTGTTTTATTACCGAATGCCATCTTACATACGCATGCGGCGGCACCGCCCTCTTTAACTACAGATGCGGCAAGGATTTTACCGTTTCTTACACCCTCACAAACGCTAACCATAAGCGCCATAGCTTTGTTGTAATCGGGAAGTCCCGAAGCCTCATCAACAGGAAGTGGGAGAAGCTTAACTGTTGAGCCTGTTCTCTTAAACTGAGCAGAAACAGTCTTTGAAGCCTCGCTCATACCTACTGCAAAGGAAACAAGTGTCGGCGGAACGTCAAGGTCGTTGAATGAGCCGCTCATAGAGTCCTTACCGCCGATTGACGGACACTTGTATCCAACCTGTGCTGTCAGTGCACCTAACAGTGCGGCAGCAGGCTTGCCCCATCTTGCGGGAACGTCATTAAGTCTTTCAAAATATTCCTGGAAGGTAAGCCTTGCTTTTGAAGGGTCACAGCCAACAGCCGCAAGCTTTGCAAGAGATTCCGATACTGCAAATGCTGCCGAATGGAAGGGTGACCAGCGTGAAACCTTTGGAATAAAGCCGTATGCCATTACTGTAGCAGTATCTGTTTCGCCCTCAAGAAGTGGGATTTTTGCAACCATTGCTTCCTCCGGGGTAAGCTGATATTTACCGGCGTAAGGCATAAGAACAGTTGATGCGCCGATTGATGAGTCAAAGCGCTCAACAAGTCCCTTCTGTGAGCAAACCTCAAGTCGTGAAAGGTTTGCCTTTAATGCCTGTGCATTGTCAAGAGATGCAAGACAGTCGGGAACCATTTCGGTATAATTATTTTCACCGTCAACGGCTGTAATTTCAGCCTTTGCGTGCTGTGTTACGCCGTTAGTATTAAGGAAATCTCTGCTGATATCAACGATTTTGTCGCCTCTCCAGGTCATTTCAAGGCGGTTATCAGAGGTTACAACAGCAACAGGAGTAGCCTCCAGATTTTCCTCATTTGAAAGCTTGATGAATTTATCAACATCGTTCTTGTCAAGAACAACAGCCATTCTTTCCTGTGATTCGGAAATAGCGAGCTCTGTTCCGTCAAGACCGTCATATTTCTTCGGTACCTTGTCTAAATCAATTTTAAGTCCGTCTGCAAGTTCACCGATTGCAACAGATACACCGCCTGCACCGAAATCGTTGCAGCGCTTAATCATTTTAGCAACCTCTGCCTTGCGGAAAAGGCGCTGAATTTTACGCTCTGTAGGCGGATTACCCTTTTGAACCTCTGCACCGCAGGTTTCTATTGAAGAGCTATTGTGAGCCTTGGAGGAGCCTGTAGCACCGCCACAGCCGTCACGTCCTGTTCTTCCGCCAAGGAGAACTATAATATCGCCGTCCTGCGGACATTCACGGATAACGTTATCCTTTGGAGATGCACCGATAACTGCGCCGATTTCCATTCTCTTTGCAACATAGCCGTCGTCGTAAAGCTCTGTTACCTGTCCTGTGGCAAGACCTATCTGGTTGCCGTAGCTGGAGTAGCCTGCGGCGGCTCCTGTGGTTATTTTGCTCTGCGGAAGCTTAGCATCTAAGGTTTCCTCAAAAGGCGTTGTAGGGTCGCCTGAGCCTGTTACACGCATAGCCTGATAAACATATGCTCTGCCTGACAGCGGGTCACGGATAGCACCGCCGAGACAGGTTGCCGCACCACCGAAGGGTTCGATTTCTGTTGGGTGGTTATGTGTTTCGTTTTTAAACTGAACAAGCCATTGCTCTTCCTTGCCGTCGATTACAACAGGCACCTGAATTGAGCAGGCGTTAATTTCGTCGCTTTCATCAAGGTCATTTACATAGCCTCTCTTTTTCAGCACCTTAGTGCCGATACAAGCCATATCCATAAGGCAGACGATTTTATCTCTGTCGCCGTAAACCTCTTTTCTGATGTCAAAATACTGCTCAAGGGCGTCGTTAATAGCCTTGCTGTATTTGCCCTCATCAATCTTTATTTCGTCAAGCTCTGTGGCAAAGGTGGTGTGACGGCAATGGTCTGACCAGTAGGTGTCAATAACCTTCAGCTCTGTAAGGCTGGGGTCTCTGTTCTCCTCCTTTGAGAAATAATCTCTTACCCAGCATAAATCCGCAATGCTCATTGCAAAGCCCATTGATTTGTGGTATTCTGCAATTTCATCATCACTCATATTGATAAAGCCGTCAATTCTTACTATGTCGGCAGGAACGTCGGATTTAACATCAAGAGAGTCGGGGATATCAAGAGATGCAACTCTTGATTCAACAGGGTTGATTATATATGATTTGATTTTTTCAAATTCCTCGTCCGTGATGTCGCCTTTAACTGCGATAATTTTTGCAGATGCAACAACAGGTCTTTCACCTGCAGTCAGAAGCTGAATACACTGTGCCGCAGAGTCGGCCCTTTGGTCGTATTGACCGGGGAGGTATTCCGTTGCAAAATATTTCCAGTCGCTTGGAATATCAAGCTCATAATATACATTATCAAGATTAGGCTCTGAAAGAATTTCTTTAACTGCAAGACTGAATTCTTCGTCACTGACTCCCTGAGCGTCATATCTGTTGATGATTCTCAAATCCTCAAGGGCAGTAATTCCGACATTTTCTCTCAGGTCTGTGAGAGTTTGTCCTGCTTCAATGTCATTTCCTTTTTTCTTTTCAACAAAAACACGGTAAACCTTTGCCATAGCTTATCTCCTTTGCAAAGCACGAAAATCTTTTTAATTATTTCCGCACAATATTTACCTATTATTCTATCATAAAAAGTCCTGCTTGCATATACCAAAAATATATTTTTTTCTTATTATTTTTCTGTTAAAATTTAATATTTGTTTACAATAACTATTCACTATTGTAATTTTTTGTGGTAATATTAAAATATACGGGTAATTTTTACTATTTTTCGGAATAGATATTTTTTAGAAATGAAATAAATATAAGTAAAGAAGGAAGGCGCAGAAAACGCAAAATATACCGGACAACAGTGTTTATGAAGTGGAGTTTATGAATCTTGTTGTTGATAAGGCGGATAATTTGAAGGTTGTTGATTCCGACACGCATTTTTCCGAGTTTACGGGAGTGCATCCGTCAAAGATAAAGCAGGGCAAGCTTTTTCTCCACGATATTATTAAGCCAGTTTACAGAGAAGAAATAATGAAGGCTCTGTGCAAAAAAAATTCTCCATATGTTTATTTTGACGCAGAGTTTATAGATAAAGATAAAAACGAAATATTCATACATTGTACAGGGCAGAATTTTGAAAATTCAAGCCTTTGCAGGCTCACACTGGCAGACGTTTCAAAATCTCGTGAAAAGCAGGCTGAGCTTGAGAAAAATGCGAAGCAGATGAATTACCTTATTGATTTGGTAACAGGCGGTGTTTGTTTGTTCAAGGTTACATCTGCTATGCATATTGAGGCTACATATATGAACAAAGCCGCCTGTAAGCTTTTCGGCACCAATAAGACGGCGTATAAGGAAAAGAATTACCGCATTGATGAATTAATTCATCCTGAGGATAAAAGTCTTGTATTTCAGGCTATAGGCAGGGCAATGGCAACCGACGGCGAGGTCGATTTGGAAATAAGAACCATTGTTCATAAGGACGAATTCAGATGGTGCAAATTCAATGCCGCCATTCAGAAATATGATGAGAATAACACCCCGATTTTCCACGCAATGATAACGGATATAACCCGTGTTAAAGAGGCGGAGGAAAGAGCAGATAAAATGAATGATACGCTTGTTGAAATGTTCAAAAATCTGCCTGACCCAATTTTCTGTACGGACACAGAGGATGTCTTTAAGCTTCAGATTGTCAGCGAGGATTTTATCAAATTTTTGGGATATTCACGTCATCAGCTTTTTGAGGAGCATAACGGCAGACTTGACGATTTTGTATCCGAAAGGGAAAAGAAATATGTTGAGGCTACTATGAAAAAGCAGATGCAGCAGGGAAATGAGGTTTCCGTGCGTTACTCTGTCAGAACAAAAAGCGGTAAGTTTTTTGTGGTTGAGGACGCACGAAAGGTTGTTGTAGGCGACGACGGCAAAGGCTCAATGGTAGGTAGCCTTACAGATGTTACGAAAAGATACGTTACTGAGGCAAATGTTCCCGGTATGGTGTAATAAAGCAAAGGACCGCAGGATTATGATTCCTGCGGTCATAATTTTTTGTACAAATTAGGGTTTGTATAGTACATCTGCAAAGCAGATATATTATGTTTCCGCTAACGCGGGGTTTTTCATTTCTTTCGGATTGCGAAAGAAACGAAACAAAGAAAGCAAATCAAGGGGAAAACATCTGCGATGTTTTGATTCCCCTTGATAATCCCCTCTGCTACGTCGGCACGCGCACAATGCGCACTGTGCCGAGG
>JBJFHZ010000010.1:4216-4550 GCA_051894075.1 Eubacterium sp. | reverse complement strand
AGGCTAACGAAAAGTCAAAAAAAGAAGATATTCTTAAATTAGCAGAAGGTCATATTCTTCAAAAAGCTGAACTTAGAGGAAGATATCAGCGCAAACATCGATGATGTAAGGTCACGGAATGTGTTTATACCAGATTGATTTAATTTAAAAAATTCGATAGATTCCGATTTGTTGAACTAAATCCAAAAAATCAAAAACCGCTGATTTATGAAAGTATAAGGGCAGTATGCGTTCGTTATTGAAAAAAACATAGAAGCAACGGAAAAGATATTGGCATCTTCCAAATTGTAAACAATAAGGAATTTGGAGCAACAGCCTGTTGCTTGTATTTATA
>JBJFHZ010000010.1:0-4125 GCA_051894075.1 Eubacterium sp. | reverse complement strand
ATACTTGAACTGCGAACTAAAAAGGGTATCTCTCAAGATGAACTTGCTGAAAAAGTCTTTGTCACAAGGCAAGCAGTATCTCGCTGGGAGAACGGAGAAACAATCCCAAATACCGAAACCCTGAAACTGCTCTCAAAATTTTTTGATGTTTCAATCAACACATTACTTGGCGCTCCAAGACAGCTTATTTGCCAATGCTGCGGTATGCCCCTTGATGATTCTGCAATCAGCAAAGAGACTGATGGTACATTCAATGAAGAATACTGCAAGTGGTGCTATACAGATGGTGAATTCAAGTATAAGAGCAAAGAACAACTTATTGATTTCTGTGTTGAACATATGGCAAATGAGAATTGGCCTGCGGAACAGGTCAGAGCGCATATGGAAGCTGTAGTACCGAAGCTTAATCATTGGAAATAAAATATACCCACAGGCTCTGCTTTGACAAATTGAGTCTAATCTAAAGTAAGGCATAGACCGCTTACATCGTGTAGGCGGTCTTTTTCGTATTCAGATATATTTTGATTTTAGCGTTGTTTTCTTAGCTGACGGTATCTTGCAGAATATGAACATAATCGGTATATCTTGCTTGTGTTATCAGCAGGTAAAACAAGTCATATTCCGGAACTTGCTTACATCTTTATTATAACGCTTCCCGAATGTTCAGCGTCGGACGCTGTCCGTATTGCAGTTTCAAGTTTTTCCAGAGGGAACTCGTGTGTAATAATGCTTTCCAAATCCCACTTTCCGCTCGCCATTATTTTCTGCACATCATATACATCCTCCGGCATATATCCGCCTGAGCCAATTATGCTCTGCTGTGCGTAGGTAAGCCCCAGCAAATTGATGTTTCTCGGAGCATTATTTACGGCAACAGAAACAAATCTGCTCTCAACTTTACCCAATCGCAGAAAATTATCCAAAACACTCTCTGCTCCTGCGGCATCGAGCCAACAGTCAATATCAGCCGTTTCGCCGTTCAGAGAACCTGCTGTACCGAAATACTCCATTGCCTTTTTGTTAAAATTTTCCTTTGTTGGGTTACATTTTTCAAAGCCAAGGTTTGAAACTATTTTCAAACGAAAATCCGAAATATCGCAGACCATAACTTTATTCATACCAAAATGCTTAAATGCGACTGCGGCGGCAATTCCGATTGTGCCGCCGCCGAAAACAACGGCATTTTGCCCTTTGACATAACAATTTTCTCCCCGGGGAACCATTCCCCGTCTTGCCGCCCGACAGCCAACCGTAAACGGCTCCATTAAGCTTGCAAGCCTGTCGGAAATCCTCTTATCAACTGCGTACAAAGAATGATTGCGCTTTGCATCTGGTATTAAAATATATTCCGAAAAGCCCCCGATAGTACCTGCTTTTTTAGTATCGTCTTTTGCGAACAGCGGATAAGGATAAACCCGTTCACCCACTGTAAAATCCGTAATATTTTTACCCACCTTTACTACACGAGAAACTGTTTCGTGTCCGAACTCTCCGCCTACTGTCACCTTATGTCCGGTATTCGGTCCGTGGTTGAATACGGCAACATCCGTACCGCAAATGCCGGAATATATATTTTGAACAAGAACATCATTATCTCCCGTTTCGGGTATAGGCAACTCTCTTATTTCTATATTTTCTTTTCCTAAATAAATTCCTGCTTTCATTTGTTCCCCTCGTTTTGTTCGTATCGCATTACACACTTTTGCATAACGGAGATTAGGAAGTCAACAGAGTCATCACAATCCTGCTTTATCCATTCCGTAATAATTGCAATCAGACCACTAATATAGAACGCCATAATATACTTTCTGTCTTGCTCCGGCACTTGAAACCTCTCTAAAATAGGAGTAAACACATAAGCAAACATTTTGTCATAGATTTCGCTTAATCTCAGCGTTCCTGCGTTTTCAACAGCCGTTCGGAAAAGCCGTTTGTTTTCTTTGATATAATTCAAATACGGCGTCAGATATTCCGGCGTTATCAAATACAGCTCTTCAAGCAGGCAATCCTTGAGTCTGAGCACTATTTCCTTTGAATCAGGCTTGATATAGTTTAGGAACTTTCCGTTCATATACTCAACGCTTTCGGAGAGCAGGTCAGAAACCGTCTCGTAGTGCAAATAAAAAGTCGAGCGGTTTACTCCGGCATTTTCACAAATCTCCTTGACAGTTATATAGGCAAAGTCTTTTTTTGCAAGTAATCCCAAAAAAGCCTCGTCCATCCTTGCGGCAGTATTAAAATATTTGCTTTCAGATTTATTCACCTGCAATTTACCCTCTTTCTCTTTATTGCAGAATTCACTATCATATAAACGGCAATGAGAACGACAATTCCGTATACAACGCCGCCTGTGACTGTATTCATCAGCTTTCGGTATTCCTCTCCGTTGGTTGAAAACTGCGAAATCATTGCAGTTTGCAAGCCGAGAACCGACATCATTGCGGACACAAAATTCAACACCTTTGCGGAGGACAGAATCGGACTTCCCAATTTTCGGTATTTTACAAGATTATTGACTGACATACACAGTGTATAAAAAGTGTAAAGTGCCGACAAGTAAATGACATATCCCGGATACGAAAATCCCGAATTTGTCTTTATCATCAGCAATATCATTCCGCCCATAGGGATATTCAGCAAAAACAACAGCCATGCAATCCTACGATAACAGCGGTATTCATATGCCAAGCCCATATCATCTTTACGGCGATAGCCAAAAATCAGATATGCTCTCATTCCGCCAAGCACAAAATAATAAACTGCAATGGATATAAACCATACGGATGAATATATTATACCTGTTACCATACGAAACAGAGCATACAAAAGGTTAAATGCCATTCCCTGATAAATACTGAAACCACCCCTGAAAGACATATCGGATATATAGCGTTTTCCGATATAAGAGGACGATAGTTTTTTTATGGGCCGACTGTTTACAATTTTTGCTTTTGTTCGGATGAAAAGCCGTGTCAGCGCCGAAATAAGAATAACAAGAGCGTACGCCGATATAAAATAAACAGGATAAGCCTGCCAACTATCTTTTTCACCTGCAACAAAGACGGAAATGAGTGCGGCAAATGCCGCCGCAGGAAATATAAACAGTATCCATTTGGGCGGATACAATAGCTTTCTCAAAATCAGCTTTGCTCTTTTCATCATTATTTATCGCTGATTTCCTTTGCCAGCTGAATAATCTCAAAGGCATATTTTTGCTTGCCCTTTTTCATAAGTTTCTTATAAATGGGATAGTTTATTCCCATTCCAATCATTCCTATTATGCCGATAATTACACCAAGCACGAACATTGCTGTTGTTCCGCTGCCGATAACATTCATAGAAAGGCACATCCCTATTCCTGCAACCAGTGACATCACAATGCCGAAAGTATATGTAAAAATTGTTGCCGGAAGCTTTGCCCTGGCGTCAAGTTTCCGCAATGCCACCACCTTTGATGTGTCCTTCGGTGCATATTCGTTTGCAAGCTGTTCAGCGTAAATTTTGTCTGTGTTCATAACTTTTACCTCCTTGATTTTATGATGTAATTATACAGGAGGAAAAGGTGAAACTGAACAACACAAAGGCCTGTTTGTGTTGTGTTCAAACAATTTTTAAGGTTCTAGGCGGTACTCAAAATGGGCAATCCCCTATGGGACTGCCCATTTATTGGTAAGCTGTAAGATTATATCATCATATTGGCTTAATGAGATAAATTTATAGCAAGCTGACGTGAAATGGGTTAAAATAGCTTACATCCTTAATATTAAATGAGAAAGGTTAAGGATGATACCAACCATTTCCATCACCGTGATAATAATTTCCATCATCATCCCAATGATTTCCATTAGAATCATGATAAGTGGTTTTCCCTGTTTCTCCATCAGTCCAACCCCACCATTCATAATTTTCATTATTGCTATCATAACTGCTGCCGCTTCCGCTGTTGTCTACCATTCCTCCTGATGAGTTGCCATCGCTATAATTGCCATCTGTTCCTTCATAGTAATTGTTATCTACTGTTCCATCATAGCTATTGCTTCCATCAGATGAGTAGTCACCATCAGCGTCAGTGTTACCATTATTTATATTATTATTGGATTGGGAGCTTTCCTCTTGCTTTTTCTT
>JBJFHZ010000009.1:0-24105 GCA_051894075.1 Eubacterium sp. | reverse complement strand
CTTAATCAAGGCACAAAACGCAGTTAATCCTTTCGGATTAACGAGTATTTTAACGTAGAGTAAGGGCAATATCTGCCACGCTAAACCGTGGTTCGGATTATTACCGTTACCCTAGATTTTTGTCAAATGGCGGTCTGACAATTCCTTTGTCGGTAATAATTGCGGTAATAAGAGAATTGTCGGTAACATCAAATGCAGGGTTTAAACATTTTGTTTCCTTTAAAGCGGTTGGGTTTTCAAAATATTTTTCCTTTATTTCTTCGCTGTTTCGCATTTCAATTTTAATGTCTTTGCCTGTTTTACAGCTAAAATCAACTGTTGAATAGGGACCTAAAACATAAAAAGGTATGCCGTAGTATTTTGCGAGAACAGCAACGGAGCTTGTGCCGATTTTATTAGCAGTATCGCCGTTTGCCGCAACTCTGTCACAGCCTACCAAAACAGCGTCAATAAGTCCCTGCTGCATAGCAAAGCCTGCCATATTATCACATATCAGAGTTACGTCAATACCTGCCCTTTCAAGCTCATAGCTCGTGAGCCTTGCACCCTGTAAAAGCGGTCTTGTTTCATCACTGTAAACATGGAAATTATAGCCTCTTTCCTTACCTAAAATAAGAGGACCTAAGCCTGTACCGTATTTGCTTGCGGCAAGCTCTCCTGCGTTGCAATGAGTTAAAATACCATCGCCGTCTTTTAGGAGAGACAAACCATATTCGCTGATTTTACGGCACATCTCAATATCTTCGTTTCTTATTGCCTCTGCTTCATCAATAAGATTTTTACCCTTTTCATAAGCCTTTACAATTCTCTCTGTAGCCCAACTGAGATTAACGGCAGTAGGTCTTGATGAGTCAAGATATTTTTTCAGTTCATATATGTCATTATTTTGTGAAAACAGAGCGGTACAATATCCCGCAAAAACCCCTATAGCAGGAGCACCTCTTACCATAAGCGTCTGAATTGCGGTGTATGCCTGCTCTTTATTTTTTATCTCAACCCATTTTTCTTCATTCGGTAAAAGGGTTTGGTCGAGAATTTTGAGCTTTCCGTCAGTAAATCTTAAATTTTCCATATCAAAATTCCTTTACAGCTTCTTTAACAAGCTTAATAAATTGAGGAGCAACCCTGTTTGCAGCTTCTTCAACCTCTTCGGAGGTTATCGGATTTGCGCTGATACCGCAGGCAAGATTTGATATTACGCTGATTCCCGCCACCTCATATCCGCAGTGAACAGCCGCCTGTGATTCAATGGCTGTGCTCATTCCTACAGCGTCGGCACCGATTAAGCCTGCCATTTTTATTTCCGCAGGTGTTTCAAAATTCGGTCCTCCCAGCTGAAGATAAACGCCTTTTTTAACATTTATATTGTATTTCTCGGCGGTGTCTTCAATAATGTTGATAAGCCTTTTTGAGTAAACCTCGCTCATATCGGGAAAGCGAGGACCTAAAGCGTCGTCATTTTTACCTGAAAGTGCAGACGGTACAAAGCAGGATATGTGGTCTGTAATTATCATAAAATCTCCCACATTAAAGTCTTTGTTAATTCCACCCGATGCATTTGTAAGCAAAAGCCTTTCTGCACCCATAAGTCTCAAAAGCCTAATGGGCATAACTACCTCAGCAGGAGTATATCCCTCGTAAAGATGAACTCTGCCCTGCATAACGGCCACCTTTTTGTCTCCTATTTTGCCGAAAATAAATCTGCCCTTGTGTGTGGGAGCAGTTGAAAAAGGGAAATCGGGAATGTCCCTGTAGTCAATTATACATTCCGTTTCAATTACATCAGCAAGCCTTCCGAGCCCTGAACCCAGCACAACGGCTGTATCCGGCTTGAAATCTGTTATTTTTCTGATATATTCAAGTTGTTTTTCAAGCATAAAATCACCTCAACGGTTTTATTATAATGTTTTTTAATTTTTAAATCAATATTGCTATTGCATTATTAAAATTTTTTTGTTATTATAAATAAGTGATATTTTCTATTTTGGAGGATGGCTATGAAAAAGGCGGTCTCAATTATTTTATGCTTAGTGCTTGTTATCAGTACCGTATTTGCTGTGGCAGGCTGCTCAAAGCAAAGTGAAATCAGAAGCGATATAGTTCTTATTACAAACGGCGGCGACATTAAGGACGGCGGCTATAATCAAAGTGCGTGGGAGGGCGTTTGTTTATATGCAGATGAAAACGGTCTTATCCAGCGCTATTATCAGCCTACCCTTGATGAAAACGGAGAGCTTACAGTTGAAAGCATTGAAAAATATGTTGAGCTTTCTGCTAAAAACGGTGCTCAGTACATAATTTTTCCGGGAGAAGAATTTGCAGTAGCGGCTTATGAGGTTGCACCATTATATCCGGATGTTAAGTTTGTTTTGCTTGATGCAATTCCTCATTCCGACGGCGACAGCATTGACCGTTTTGTTTCAAATGTAATGTGCGTTTCCTTTGATACGCTTCAAAGCGGCTTTCTTGCAGGATATATCGCAGTAGCTAACGGAAATACAGAGCTTGGCTACTTCGGTGAAAAGAGCAGCAAGAATTCTGCAAACTACGGCGCAGGCTTTGCACAGGGCGCAGCCTATGCCGCTGACAGCCTCGGTATCCCTGTTACACTTGACTGGGCAGATTATGATTCTCCGCTTCGTGACTATGATTACGGCTTTACCGTTACGGCATGCTACGATAAAATAGAAGATGTTAAGGATGAAGAAATTTTTACTGTTAAGGTAGAAAACGGTACAGGCTCAGGTACATATACACAGGGCAGTAATGTAACCGTTACCGCTGACCCTGCTCCTGTAGGCAAGGTCTTTGATAAGTGGGAATGTAAAAGCGATACAGAGGGCGTTAAGGATAAAAAGGTCAATATTTCTTCAAAAACAAAGTCATCAATGAATCTCCTTGTTGAAAAATGTGACTGCACTATTACAGCCACATATAAGGATATTGAGGGAGATTATTATTCAGTTAAAACAATGTCTGCCGACGGCAGTAAGGTTGAGCTTGAGCAGTCTGTTGCAGTAAATGGCGAATGTTATATTACAGCTCCTGCTGCTCCCGAAAATATGGTCTTTGACCATTGGGAGTGCTCACTTAAGGATGCCGTTGAGGATGTAAACAGTGCATCAACAAAGATTAATGACGTAACCTCAGATATTACCGTTACACCTGTTTATAAGGTAAGTGATGTTCCTACATTTAATATCACAGTTCAGACAGGTGAGGGCGGTGACGGCGTATCCACAGGCTCAGGCTCCTATGTTGCCGGTGATGTTGTAACAGTTGCCGCAGCAGTACCGAAGGACGGCTATATGTTCTCACATTGGGAGAATGTGGGCGCTGACGGACAGAGCACAGGAATCGCAATGGAAAATGAGTATTACTGGAATACAACCTTTGAAATGGTTGACCGCTATGCCGCTATATGTGAATCTATGTATGATCACGGTGCAACAATGATATTCGCCGGCGGTAACAGCAGAGCTGATTCTGCATATACTGCTAAGTGGGATTTTGACTTTGATTTAGGCGTAATTTCAGCAGGTGAGAATAATAAAGACGCTTATTCAACAATAGTTAATAACTACGGCGAAGCAGTTAAGGATTGCCTCACCGATTTCAAGGGCGGTACGGTAATTTCCGCAAACTGTGCAACCGATGGCATATATGCTACATTTGTTTCCGAGGATGAGGAAGTACAAAAGAACTACGATGAAATATATAAAGCTCTTGCAGACGGAGAAATTACTCCGATATTTGCCCAGGGCGGAGCAGGCTATGATTTCTGCAAGGCATTTGTTGAAAATCATATGTCCGATTGCTTAACCTTAAACGGCTGGTTTATTGAGGTTTAATCAGTGAATACTTCGTACTACTGTTATTTTATCTGCTTTATCCTTTTATTTGTTGCCATTTATTTAAGTGATAAAAGAAGAAAAGTTGCAATTTTGAATGCAGTAATTAAGAATAGAAAACGAGAAAGAGAGAATAATCCTATGATTGAGCTTGCTAAGCAGTTTATCGGTAAAGATTGCCTCATATATACTATGGATTCAGGTCTTAATTCTGTAAGCGGAGTGATTAAGTCGGTATCCGAAAACGGAATGATTATTGAGGGTAAGGACGGTGCGCTTGAAGCAATAAATCTCGATTATGTTACAAGAATCAGAGAGTATCCGAGAAATAAAAACGGAAAGAAAAAATCCGTTGTACTTGACTAAAAAAGCTCCCGTATCTAACACGAGATACGGGAGCTTTTGTTTATTCCTCTGCTGTTCTGTTGTTAAAGAGCAGGCTTATGCACCATATTGCGGCAAGTCCCACAATAGTATAAATAATTCTTGAAATAATTGAGTCCTGACCTCCGCATATCCAAGCGACCAAATCGAATTTGAAAAGACCGATAAGTCCCCAGTTGATACCGCCGATAATTGAAAGAATAAGGGCTATGTTATTTACAACTCTCATATATAACACTCCTAAAAAATAAAGTCGTTAGTAGTATGATACTGCTAACGGCTTTTATACATTTTAGGAAATTATTTTTTTAAATATTTGTCACGATAAGCTCGCACTTGCCTTTGATTTCATAATCACCAAAGGACGCCGGAATGAAATAGCTGTCGCCCTTTTTCATAGGAGCACCGTTTATTTCGCCTGAGCCGTCGGTTACAAGCACGTGGTTAAAGCTTTTTTCATCAGTGTTAAGTGTGATTTTATCAGTGATATCATAGTGATTTACTGTAAATAAATCGCATTTTGTGAGCAGAGTTGAAACGTATCCGTCCTTATATTCAGGCTGTCCCATAGGCTTGATGTCATATTTCGGCGGCTCTGTTACGGCTACGTCAACAGCCTTTTTAACGTGAAGCTCTCTTGGCTTACCGTCTGCACCTACTCTGCCGTAATCGTAAACACGGTATGTAGAATTTGAATTCTGCTGAATTTCGACAATCAGAACGCCTTTTCCTATGGCGTGAACAGTTCCTGCCTCAATGAAAAATAAGTCGCCTTTTTTTACCTTAACGGTATTGAGCACATCTAAAAGGGTATTATCCTCAATAGCATTTTTAAATTCCTCTGCGGTTATTTTATTTTTAAAGCCGTATATCAGCTGAGCACCGTCAGCGGCATCAAGCACATACCATATTTCTGTTTTACCGAATTCCCCCTCAACCCTCTGTGCGTAGTCATTATCGGGATGAACCTGAATAGACAAATTATCCTTTGCGTCAATAAGCTTGATAAGAACAGGGAAATAGGGAAAATCAAGACTTCTTGTTCCTACAATTTTTTCTTTACCCTCAGCCTCAATAACATCGTTAAGGGTTTTGCCGTCGTATTTTCCGCCGTCAATAGTATTTTTTCCGTCCTTGTGGCAGGAAAGCATCCATCCCTCGGCAACCTTGTCATAATCGCTTTGAAATCCGAAATCGGTTTTAAGCCTTGTACCTCCCCATAAATAATCCTTAAAAACAGGCTTTAGCTTTAAAATTTCCATAATTTTGTCCCCATATATTAAATGTATTTTTATTTCATTAATATAATATCAAATTTTTACTATACTTTCAATGAAAAATAGTGTAAAATAAAAGCATTGCTTTTGGAGAATTTTTGTTATGAATATACTTGATGTTCAAAATTTAACATTATCCTTCGGAGAAAATGAACTGTTCTCAAACATTTCCTTTGATATTAAGGATAAGGAAAAGGTTGGATTTGTGGGAGTAAACGGCGCAGGTAAAACCTCTCTGTTTAAAATAATAACAGGGGAGTATACTCCCGACAGCGGTAACTGCTTTATTTCAAAAAATGCAAGGCTCGGATATATGCAACAGCATACCTGCTCCGATAATAATACTATTTTGGGAGAGCTTATTTCCGTTTTTTCCGATTTAATTGAAATCGAGGAAAAACTCAATTCTGTTTCGGAAAGGCTTAAAACAGACCATTCTCCCGAGCTTATTGAGCTTCAGGACAACCTTACAAATGAATTTAATCTTAAAGGCGGTCTTACCTATAAATCTATGACAAGGTCTGCCTTGATAGGTCTGGGCTTTGATGAAAACGATTTTTATAAATCTACCTCCACGCTTTCAGGCGGTCAGAAGTCAAAGCTGATTCTTGCAAAGCTGCTTCTTTCAAAGGCGGATTTTCTCCTCCTTGATGAGCCTACAAACCACCTTGACATCAGCGCTATAAAATGGCTTGAGGAATTTTTAAAAAATTTCAACGGAGCCTGTTTGATAATCAGCCACGACAGATATTTTCTTGATAAGATTACTGACAAAACCATTGAGCTTGAAAATAAAAAAATTCGATCTTATAAAGGCAACTACTCCGAATTTCTTGTTAAGAAAGAGGCGGAGCAAAAGGCAATTGAAGAAAAGTACGAAAATGATATTAAAGAAATTGAACGTCTTGAGGGTATAATTACCCAGCAACGTCAATGGAACAGAGAAAAGAATATCAAAACCGCCGAAAGCAAGGAAAAGGTTATTGAAAGAATAAAGGCACAGCTTGTTGTTCCCGATAAAAAGGTTGAAAAAATACGCTTTGATTTCACACCTAAATGTGTTTCAGGTGAGGACGTGCTGAGCGTTTCAAATCTGAAAAAGAGCTTTGGCAGTCATTTGATATTTGAAAATGCAACCTTTGAGGTGAAAAAAGGCGAAAGAGTATTCCTCCTCGGTGATAACGGTTGCGGAAAAACCACACTTTTAAAAATCCTTATGGGCGATTTAAGCCGTGACGACGGCACCTTTAAATTCGGTGCAAATCTGATGACAGGCTATTTTGATCAGGTTCAGGCAAAGCTTGATTTGAACAAAACCGTTATTGACGAGGTTTGGACAAACTTTCCATTTATGACGGAAACAAGAGTGAGAAACGCTTTGGCGGCATTTCTGTTTAAGGGTGACGAGGTCTTTAGAAAGCTGGAGGTCTGCTCAGGCGGTGAAAGGGCAAGAGTTGCACTTTTAAAGCTGATGCTCGGCGGATATAATTTTCTTCTCCTTGACGAGCCTACCAACCACCTTGATGCCTTTTCACGTGAAGAGCTTGAAAACACCCTGCTGAATTATCAGGGAACAATGCTTATAGTTTCCCATGACAGATATTTTATAAATAAGCTTGCAACAAGAATTATCGAGCTTACTCCCGAGGGCTGTAACAGCTTTGTGGGAAATTACGACGACTACGAGGAACACCGATATGTCCGTCAGGAAGAAAAAAAGATTAAGGAAAAGCCAAAGGTTAATGACTACAAGCTGAAAAAGGAAAAGCAAAGTAATTTAAGAAAGCTTAACACACTTTTAAAAAGGCTTGAAAGCGATATTGAAGAAACGGAAAACGAAATTTTTTCAGTGCAAGATGAGATGTCTTTTGCGACATTTGAGAAACTTATGGAGCTGACAACGCAAATAGATGAGCTATCTAAAAAAAGAGACAGTCTTTATGAGGAATGGGAGAAAGCGTCGGCACAGCTTGAAGAATTATCAGAGGAATAGAAATTAATTATAGAAGGGAGTGGGTAAATATGTCAAGGATTGTTGTAATAGGCGGCGGAGCGGCAGGGCTTATGTGCGGTGCGAAAAGTGCACTTAAGGGCAATGACGTCACAATAATTGAAAAAATGAGCCGTCCCGGCAGAAAGCTTATGATAACGGGAAAGGGCAGGTGCAACGTAACAAACGCCTGTTATGACCTTGATGAGCTAATTTCAAATGTGCCCACTAACCCGAGGTTTCTTTATTCCGCATTTGCAAATTTTATGCCCTATGATACGATGATGCTTTTTGAGGAGCTTGGTGTTCCTCTTAAAATAGAAAGAGGAAACAGAGTTTTTCCCGAAAGTGACAGGGCGGTTGATATAGTAGATGCCCTTGTGAATTACGCAAGCGATAGCGGTGCTTCAATAATTCAAGGCAGAGTAAGTGCCTTTGAGTTTACCGAAAGCAGAATATCAGCCGTTATACTTGAGGATAAAAGAAGAATTGAATGTGATTCTGTTGTGCTTTGCACGGGAGGTAAAAGCTATCCCCTTACAGGCTCAACGGGCGACGGATACACCCTTGCAAAATCGGCAGGTCATACTGTAACACCGCTTAAACCCAGCCTTGTACCCCTTGTGTGCAGTAATAATTTTATCCCTAAATTACAGGGGCTTTCCCTTAAAAATGTGAAGGTTACCGTGTTTGAGGACAATAAGGAAATTTTCAGCGATTTCGGTGAAATGCTGTTTACCCATTACGGTGTTTCCGGGCCTGTTATTCTGTCCTCGTCAAGCCATATAAATAATATGGGGAAAAGCAAATACTATATCAGTATTGATTTAAAGCCTGCCCTTGACGAAGATACTCTTGATAAGCGTATTCAAAGGGATTTTCAGGAGTTTTCAAATAAAGATTTTGTAAATTCTCTTTCAAAACTGTTGCCTAACAAGCTTATTCCTGTTATAGTTTTACTTAGCGGTATTTCCCCATCTCAAAAGGTAAATCAAATAACCCGAGAGGAAAGACAGAGGCTTGTGGGTTTAATTAAGAATTTTAAGGTTGACGTAACTGATTTCAGACCTATTGACGAGGCTATAGTAACCTCGGGCGGAGTCAGCGTTAAGGAGATTAACCCCAAAACAATGAAATCAAAAATTATTGATAATCTCTTTTTTGCAGGGGAGATTATAGATGTAGACGCTTATACAGGCGGCTTTAATTTGCAGATAGCATTTTCAACAGCCGTTTTATGCGCTGATAATATGTAACAGATAATATAAGAGAGGATTATTATATGATTAATGTTGCCATTGACGGACCTGCAGGTGCAGGAAAATCAACTATATCAAAGGGCGTAGCTAAAAAGCTTGGCTTTATATATGTGGATACAGGCGCTCTTTACCGTACTATTGCCCTTAATGCCGTAAGAAATAAAGTTATTGACAGCACCGAGGGTATTGTAAATATGCTAAAGAATACAGATGTTAAGCTTGGCTTTAAGGACGATACGCAGTGCGTTTATCTTAACGGCGAGGACGTTTCCGGACTTATCCGTACACCTGAGATTTCCATGGGTGCATCAAAGGTTTCCGCAATTCCGGAGGTTAGAGCATTTCTTCTTGATTTGCAAAGAAATATTGCAAAGGAAAATAACGTCATTATGGACGGCAGAGATATCGCAACTGTAGTCCTGCCCGATGCTCAGTGTAAAATATTTCTTTTTGCCTCTCCCGAGGTCAGAGCAAAAAGACGTTATAAGGAGCTTATTGAAAAGGGCGAAGACGTTACCTATGAGGATGTGCTTGATGACGTAAACAAAAGAGATTATCAGGACTCCCACAGGGAGATTGCCCCGCTTAAGCCTTGTGAGGAATCGGTTATGGCTGATACGTCAAAGCTTACTCTTGAGGAGTCTATAGAATATGTTATTAATATTATCAGGGAGAAAATGTGATGAAGGAATTTGATTATTCTCAGGTAAAACACTATAAGCTTTATAATTTTATTAAGGTTGTTTTCGGACCTTTATTTAAGCTGATTTATAAGATAGAGTTTAAGGGACTTGAAAATGTCCCTGACGGCAAGGCAAAGTACATAGTTGCAATAAATCATACCTGTGCACTTGACCCGATTTTTGTGGCAAGTCCTAAAAAAATTCCGCCTCTTCATTTTATGGCAAAGGTTGAACTTTTTAAAAATCCGTTAATTGCCTGGTTTATGACACATATGTATGCCTTTCCTGTTAAGAGGGGAAAGGGCGATACTTCTGCTATTGAATACGGTGAGAAGATTTTAAATGAAGGTCACGTAATGGCTATCTGCCCCGAGGGTAAAAGAATTAAGGATAAGGACGGTGTTCCCCAGAGAGCAAAGGCAGGCGTTGCAGTAATTGCCAGAGCAACAGGAGCCGATGTTCTTCCCGTTGCAATCTGCTGTGACGGTAAAATCAAGGCAGGTAAAAAGGTTGTGGTTTCATACGGAAAAATGATTAAAAATTCCGAAATGGGACTTGAGAATGCAGACGTCAGTCCTCACGCAATTAAGGATGCAGCTAATATGGTAATGGACAGAATTACAGAGCTTTGGGAGGCTGAAAGGCACTGATATGATTACCCTTGCAAAAACAGCAGGCTTCTGCTTCGGAGTAGACAGAGCCGTTAATCTTGTTTATGATTTAGTGAATAAGGGGGAAAAGGTTTGTACCTTAGGACCGATTATTCATAATAATCAGCTTGTGAAGGACCTTGAGGATAAGGGCGTAAAAATAATTGACGATATAAGCGAGTGTCCCGATGGCTATACAGTTATAATAAGAACACACGGAGTTGAAAAATCAGTTATTGATAAGGCGGATAATGATAATATCGGCTATATAAATGCAACCTGCCCCTTTGTTCTTAAAATTCACAAAATTGTTTCCGAGCAGCCCAACGGAACGGTTACCCTCATAGCAGGTGACGAAAAGCATCCTGAGGTAATGGGCATTAGGTCCTATTGCAGAGGGAAAAGCTTTGTGTTTAAAAATGAACAGGAATTGCAAAAAATTCTTGAAAATAATAATTTGTGTGAAGAAACATCACTTATTTGTGTGTCACAAACAACTTTTTCATTAAAAGAATGGAAAAAATGCGAGAAAATTCTAAAAAAACTATATACAAATGTCAGAATTTATAGTACAATATGTAATGCTACAGCCGACAGACAGGAAGAAGCGTCAGCTCTTTCAAGAGATTCGGACGCTATGATTGTCATAGGCGGTAGGCATTCTTCCAATACCTGTAAGCTCAGAGATGTTTGCAGCGCCAATGCCGATACCTATTTGATAGAGACGGCGCAGGAGCTTAAAAGCATTGATTTGAGTAAATACAGTAGTATAGGAGTAACTGCCGGGGCTTCGACACCCTCGGTAATAATCAAGGAGGTACTAAAAACCATGTCCGAAGAAATCAAAGAAAAGGAAGTTGAAACAACTTCAGCCGTAACTGAAGAAGTTGTGGAGACAGCAGATACCGCTGATAAGGCCGCTGAGGCTGCTGTCAAAGCATCTGCTGATGGTGAGGCAACCTTCGAAGAAATGCTTGAAGAATCATTCAGAGAAGATGAAAACAGCAAGGTAGTAATAGGTACTGTTGTCAACATTACTCCAACAGAGGTATTTGTTGATGTTGAGGGCAGAAAGCAGACAGGCGTTATTGCTCTTGACGATCTTTCCGCTGAACCGATCAGCAACCCAAGTGAAGCAGTATCTATCGGTGACAAGCTTAGCCTTGTTATCATGAAGACTGATGACAATGAGGGTGTGCTCAAGCTTTCTAAGAAGCTTGTTGACGCATTCAAGGGCTGGGAGGAAATCGTTGCCGCTAAGGAGAACGATGAAACTCTTGAAGGCACAGTTACTGCTGTTGTTAAGGGCGGTGTTATTGCTGTCACAAAGGGAAGCAGAGTGTTTATTCCTGCTTCACAGACAGGTGTTCCCAAGAATCAGGAGCTCGACATTCTTAAGGGTACAACTGTTCGCTTTAAGGTTATCGACGTCAACCCTGCAAGAAGACGTGCAGTTGGCTCAATCAAGGTTGTTGCTGCTGCAGAGAAGAAGGCTCGTCAGGAGGAGCTTTGGGCTACTCTTGAAGAGGGTCAGAAGCTTACAGGTACAGTTAAGTCACTTACAAGCTACGGTGCATTTGTTGATATCGGCGGTATGGACGGTATGATTCATATCAGCGAGCTTTCGTGGAACCGTATTAAACATCCGTCAGAGGTTGTTAATGTAGGCGACGCTGTTGAGGTAACTATTAAAAAGCTTGACGATGAAACAAAGAAAATTTCTCTTGGTTTTAAAAAGCTTGAGGACAATCCTTGGGAGATTCTCAAGAGAGATTATCCTGTAGGAACAGATTGTAAGGCTAAAATCGTAGGTCTTGCATCATTCGGTGCATTTGCAAACATTCTCCCAGGTATTGACGGTCTTATCCATATCAGCCAGATTTCATGGGATAGAATTAAGACTCCTGCTGATGTTCTCGCAGTTGGCGACGAGGTTGACGTTAGAATTACCGAGGTTGACTTTGATAAGAAGAGAGTTTCTCTTTCAATGAAAGAGCTCCTTCCAAAGCCTGAGGAGACTATAGCAGAGCTTGCAGAGGAAGAGCCTGCAGCCGAGGAAGCAGAGGAGACTCCTGTAGAAGAAGCTCCTGCTGAAGAAGCTGCCGAGGCACCTGCTGAGGAAGCAACTGAGGAATAATTCCTTTACATAAAAATTTTAAAGCCTGACTGTATTTTCAGTCAGGCTTTCTTTTTTTCTAAATGCAGATTTAACATAACTTTTACCGAATTTATTTTTTTCTTGAATTAAAACTTAATAAATGCCTGTTACTATCATAATGTACCAAACGAAAGAGTTTGGAAAATAATCAGAAAGAGGTATTAAAAAATGACAAAAAACAATTTATTCAAGGCAGTTATTTCTGCGATGTTGGCTGTTTGTGTTATTTCGACTGTATTTGTCGGATGTAAGACAGCAAACGACAATGAAAAGGACAAGTCAGGTAATTCAAGTCCATCGGCAATAACAGGAGAAATAAATGTTATTTCAAGAGAAGAAGGCTCAGGAACAAGAGATGCTTTTACAGAGCTAATGGGCATTGTTGATGAAAATGATGTTGACAATACGGTTGAAACCGCAGAGATTACAAGCTCGACTTCAGTTATGATTACAACAGTCAAAGGAAATCCGAAAGCAATCGGTTATATTTCACTCGGTTCTCTTTCAGAGGATGTTAAGGCTGTTTCACTTGACGGTACAGCACCAAGTGTTGAAACAGTAAAGGACGGCAGCTATAAGCTTCAAAGACCGTTTGTAATTGCATATAAGGACGGTAAGCTTTCCGATGTATCTCAGGATTTTGTAAGCTTCATTATGAGCAAGACAGGTCAGGCAATTATTGAAGAAGAGGGATATATAGGAGTTGATGCCGAAGCGGACTATAAAGCGTCAAATCTTTCCGGAACTGTTACAATTTCAGGCTCAACCTCAGTAGCTCCTGTTATGGAGGTTCTTGCAGATAAGTACAAGGAGCTTAATCCAAATGTTCAAATAGAAATTCAGCAGCCGGGCTCAGGCGCAGGAATTGAAGCCGCAATTCAGGATACTGTTGAAATAGCAATGTCATCAAGAGAATTAAAGGATGATGAGGCTAAGACTCTTACACCTGTACAGATTGCTCTTGACGGTATCGCAGTAATTGTAAATAACGAAAACAGCATTGATAATTTAACAACTCAGCAGATAAAGTCAATATTCACAGGTGAGACTGCTTCATGGGAGGAAATTAAATAATAAGTGAAGCTTGAAAAAATCAAAGAAAAGGTTATGCAGATCTTATTTCTTCTGTGTGCCTGTGTATCAATTTTAGCAGTAATAATGATATGCCGTTTTATATTTGTAAACGGCGTACCTGCAATGGCTGAAATAGGCTTTAAAAACTTCATATTCGGTACTTCGTGGAAGCCGAAGCAGGATATCTACGGCATCTTCCCCATGATTGTTGCAAGCATATATGTTACCGCAGGTGCAATAATTGTGGGTGTGCCGATAGGTATACTGACGGCAGTATTTATGGCTTGCTATTGTCCGAAGGGACTTTACAGATTTATAAAGCCTATGGTAAATCTACTTGCGTCGGTGCCGTCTGTAATTTACGGATTTTTCTTTCTTGTGTTTGTTGTTCCCATTGTGCAGAAGATAACCGATACAAGCGGAAAGGGAATTCTGACTGCATCAATCCTTTTGGGAGTTATGATTTTACCGACAATAATAAACACCTCCGAGGCATCTATAAGAGCCGTACCCAACAGTTATTTTGAAGGTGCCCTCGCTTTAGGCGCAACAAAGGAAATCAGTATTTTTAAAACAGTTATTCCTGCCGCAAAATCGGGAATACTAAGCGGTATAATTCTCGGTATAGGCAGGGCGGTAGGAGAAACAATGGCAGTGGTTATGGTTGCGGGAAATCAGGCGGTTTTGCCGAAAGCAATAACCTCGGGTGTCAGAACGCTGACGGGAAATATTGTAATTGAAATGGCATATGCTTCGGGACTGCACAGAAAAGCATTGATTGCAACGGCAGTGGTTTTGTTTGTGTTTATTTTGATTATAAATCTTTGCTTCTCTGCTATTACAAGAAAGAGGGAGGGAGATAATTGAATAAATTAAAGGAATATTTAAAGCATCCCTTCTCCTTTCTCATTTTAATTTTAATTATTTTTTCTGCCGTAATTACTGTAAGTACAATAGTATTTATAATTATATATATTTTAACAAACGGCGTTAAAAATCTGAATGTGGATTTATTCTCTTTTAAATTTACAACGGATAATCAATCTATGCTCCCGTCAATATTCAACACCCTTTACCTAACCTTTTTAACCCTGCTTATAGCTGTCCCCATAGGTGTATTTTCTGCGGTTTTTCTTGTTGAATATTCAAGAAAAAACAGTAAATTTGTAAAGCTTATCAGAATTACAAATGAAACGCTTGCAGGTATTCCGTCAATAGTCTACGGACTTTTCGGATATCTCGCCTTTGTAGTTTCTGCAAAATGGGGATATTCGCTGATAGCAGGTGTTTTGACGCTTGCCGTTATGGTATTGCCTGTAATTATAAGAACTACCGAGGAGTCATTGCTTGCAGTTGATAATTCATACAGGGAGGGCTCCTATGGCTTAGGGGCAGGGAAGCTCAGAACAATTTTTAAAATTGTTTTGCCCAATGCCGTACCGGGAATTTTGTCAGGTGTAATCCTTGCAATAGGAAGAATAGTGGGAGAAACCGCCGCACTGATATATACTGCAGGAACAGTACCTGATGCGGCAACGAAGCTAACCTCATCATCAAGAACTCTGTCGGTACATTTATATTGCCTGTTAAATGAGGGACTTTATACAGATGAAGCATATGCAACGGCTGTTGTACTGCTGGGAGTAGTCCTTGTAATTAACGGACTTTCAAGCATTTTAGCAAAGAAAATCTCAAAGGTGGTGCAATAATTGAACTGTTTCAGCATTAAAAATTTTGAACTATATTACGGTGATTTTCAGGCGATTAAGGGAATAAATCTTGAAATACCGGAAAAGCAGATTACCGCCTTTATAGGACCGTCGGGATGCGGTAAATCAACGGTTATAAAGACACTTAACCGAATGAATGATTTAGTAGACGGCTGTAAAATCAGCGGTGAAATAATGCTCGGTGACAAAAATATTTTTAGTGATATTGATGTGAACGAGCTTCGCAAAAATGTAGGTATGGTTTTCCAAAAGCCCAATCCTTTTCCTATGAGCATTTACGATAATGTTGCCTACGGTCCCAGAACTCACGGTATTAAAAAGAAAAAAGAGCTTGATGAAATTGTTGAGAATAATCTGAAAAAAGCAGCCCTTTGGGACGAGGTTAATGATAAGCTGAAAAAGAATGCGCTTGCTCTATCGGGAGGACAACAGCAAAGGCTTTGCATTGCAAGAGCACTGGCAGTCAGTCCACGTGTATTACTTATGGATGAGCCAACCTCTGCTTTAGACCCTATTTCAACATATAAAATTGAGGAGCTGGTCCTTGAGCTGAAGAAGGATTATACTATTGTAATTGTTACCCACTCAATGCAGCAGGCGGCAAGAATTTCAGATAAAACTGCGTTTTTCCTGCTTGGCGAGGTGATTGAATTTGACAATACGGATAAAATATTTAACAGCCCGACCGATAAAAGAACCGCCGACTATATTAACGGCAGGTTCGGTTAAAAATACAAAAACAGCCTTAGATTTAGTATCCAAGGCTGTTTTCTTATGCTGTTAATATTCAATTTCGCCTTTATAGACAAGATTGCAGTCGCCTGTAAGAGTAACCTTCTCATCGGTGTAATTTACAATTAAATCTCCACCTCTGAGCTTTACGGTTATGTTTTCGCCTTTGTTGCAGTAGCCTTTTTCTACTGCGGCTATTACAGCGGCGCAGGCACCTGTACCGCAGGCAGGAGTTTCACCGTTACCACGTTCCCAAACTCTCATTTTAAGAGTGTTTGAATTTACAACCCTTACAAATTCAGTGTTAATTCTTTCGGGAAAAATATCGGCTGTTTCAAACTGCGGACCGATTTTCTCCAAATTCAGCCTGTCAACATTGTCAACAAAAACCACACAATGAGGATTGCCGATTGAACAGCAGTTGATTTTGTATTCATTTCCTCCGATATTAACAGGGCAGTCAATAATCCTTTCACCGTCAAGGATTACAGGAATTTTATTAGGGGTAAGCTCTGCCTTGCCCATATCAACTGTTGCAGAGGAAACCTTGCCGTTTCTTGTAAAGAGTGACAGAGTTTTAACTCCCGAAGCTGTTTCAATAAGCATTTTATCCTTTTTAACCATATCGTTGTCATAAAGGAATTTGCCTACGCATCTGATGGAGTTGCCTGCCATTTTACCTTCAGATCCGTCAATGTTGAAAATTCTCATTTTAGCGTCTGCAATGTCGCTGTCCTCGATAAGAACTATGCCGTCACCGCCAATACCTCTGTGCCTGTCGGAAAATTCAATGGCAAAGCTTTCGGGGCAGGTGATAATACCGCATTGATTGTTAAAGAAAATATAGTCATCACCTGTACCCTGCATTTTTGAAAATTTAAGAATACCTTTCTCTTTTCTCATACAGTTAATGTCCACAAGCTCTGTATTTCTCTGATTGTATCTTGATGCAATAATGTCAGCCAAAGCGTTTGCCGTATCAAGAGATGTCAGCGTAGCGATGCCAAGCTGATTTGCTCTGTTGTGAAGCTTAATATAGTCTGCAATAGACTTTTTGTCACTTTTACCCGTGTAAACAATGTAGTCAAGCTTTCCGGACTCTACAAGCTCCATAATGGAATTATCTTCTCTAAGCTTGTTTACAACAGAAACCTCAATTCCGAGACTTTCAATAGCCTTTGCCGTTTCGGGTGTAGCCCATATTTCAGCGCCCATATCGTCAAGCTTTTTAGCAAGATTTACGATTTCGTATCTGTCCTGCTTAGTGACGGTAATCAAAACACCGTGCTTGTCTTTACTATGGAAATCAGTTTTAAATCCTGCCGAAACAAGACCCTTATAAAGTGCCTCATTGATGTTTTTGCCGACGCCTAAAACCTCACCTGTAGATTTCATTTCAGGTCCAAGCTTGGAGTTTACGTCGTTTAGCTTTTCAAAGCTGAAAACAGGAACCTTAACCGCAACATAGGGCGGTGTTCTGTAAAGACCTGTTCCGAAGCCTAAGTCCTTAAGTCTGTTTCCTACCATAATTTTGGTTGCAAGCTCAACCATAGGCACGCCTGTAACCTTGCTGATATACGGAATAGTTCTTGAGGCTCTCGGGTTTACCTCGATAACGTAAAGCTCATTTTGATAAATGAGATACTGAATGTTTACAAGACCCTTTGTTTTAAGTGAAAGAGCAAGCTTAACAGATATGTCGCAGATTTTTTCAAGCATCATATCGTTAAGGTTATAGGGCGGATAAACGGCTATCGAGTCGCCCGAATGAACACCGGCTCTTTCAATATGCTCCATAATTCCGGGGATTAGGACATCCTCACCGTCGGAAATACAGTCAACCTCAAGCTCTGTTCCCATCATATACTTATCAACAAGAACAGGATTTTCAATGCCTTGAGAAAGGATTATGTCCATATACTGCTTAACATCATCATCTGTGTAGGCGATAGTCATATTCTGACCGCCGATAACATATGAGGGACGTAAAAGCACAGGATATTCAAGTCTGTTTGCGGCAGTAAGGGCATCGTTAAGCGTCATAACGCTTTCACCCTTAGGTCTGAAAATGTTAAAGCTTTCAAGCAATGCGTCAAAGCGTTCTCTGTCCTCGGCAACATCAATTGATTCTGCACTTGTTCCGAGAATTGTTATGCCCTTTTCATCAAGAAACTTAGTCAGCTTAATAGCAGTCTGACCGCCGAAGGCAACAACTACTCCGATAGGATTTTCCGCCTTGATGATGTTCATAACATCTTCTTCCGTTAGAGGCTCAAAGTAAAGCCTGTCGCCTGTGTCAAAGTCGGTTGAAACGGTTTCGGGGTTGTTGTTGATTAAAATAACCTCGTATCCAAGCTCCTTAAGTGTCCATACGCAGTGAACTGAGGAGTAGTCAAATTCGATGCCCTGACCGATTCTGATAGGACCTGAGCCTAAAACAATAATCTTTTCTTTACCGCTTGGTGCAAGCTCTCTTGCTTCGCAGTGCTCGTCGTAGGTTGAATAGAAATAGGGAGTCTCTGCGGCAAATTCAGCACCGCAGGTGTCAACCATTTTGTAGACGCAGTCCCTGTGATAAGCAAGACTGCCGCCGCTGATTTTTTCAAGTGCCCTGTCGGTGTAGCCGTATTTTTTGCCCTTTATGTACTGCTCCTTTGAAAGAGGACATCCCTCTATTTCATTTTCAAAGTCAGCCAGATTTTTAAGCTTGCCTAAAAACCATTCGTCAATCATTGTAATGCGGTGAATTTCATCAATTGAAATACCGTTCTTAAGTGCCTTAAATACTGTGAAAAGCCTTAAATCGTCTTGGTCATTGAGCTTTTGTTTAATATCAATACCGTCAAGTGCCTTACTGTTAAGGGTGTCAAGACCGATTTCAGCACCTCTGACAGCCTTCATAATAGCCATTTCAAAGCAGGGGGCAATGCTCATAACCTCGCCCGTTGCCTTCATTTGAGTGCCAAGCTTACGTGAGGCATTAACAAATTTGTCAAAGGGCCATTTGGGTAGCTTAACCACCACATAGTCAAGAGTAGGCTCAAAGCATGCACAGGTTTTTCCTGTGATGTCGTTTTTGATTTCGTCAAGGGTGTAGCCCAAAGCAATTTTAGTAGTTACCTTTGCAATGGGATAGCCTGTTGCCTTGGAAGCAAGAGCAGACGACCTTGATACTCTTGGGTTTACCTCAATAACGGAATATTCAAAGCTCTCAGGATTAAGTGCAAACTGACAGTTACAGCCACCCTCAATTCCAAGCTCTGTGATTATGTCAAGTGATGCAGAACGGAGCATTTGATATTCCTTGTCAGCAAGTGTAACTGCAGGGGCGATGACAATGCTGTCACCTGTGTGAACGCCCACAGGGTCAAAGTTTTCCATTGAGCAGACAGCAATAACATTTCCTACGCTGTCACGCATAACCTCAAATTCTATCTCTTTCCATCCTGCAATGTATCTTTCAACAAGTACCTGAGTAATAGGGGAGAGCATAAGACCGTTTTTAGCAATGATTTCAAGCTCTTTTTCATCATTAGCAACACCGCCTCCTGCACCGCCTAAGGTGAAGGCAGGGCGGATAATAACGGGATATCCGATGCTAAGTGCAATTTCCTTGGCGTGGTCAACAGTATATGCAATGTCACTCGGTACAACAGGCTGTCCGATTTTTACCATAGTGTCACGGAACATCTGTCTGTCCTCAGCCTTGTCTATAGCCTCGGCATTAGTACCTAAGAGCTTAACGCCCATTTTGTCAAGGTAGCCGTCCTTGGCAAGCTGCATACCTATGGTAAGCCCTGTCTGACCGCCTAAACCGCAGAGAATTGAATCGGGCTTTTCCTTTTCAATTATTCTTTTTACTGTTTCTTCTGTTAAAGGCTCAAGATAAATGTGGTCGGCAAGTGCTTTGTCAGTCATAATTGTAGCAGGATTTGAGTTTACAAGCACAACCTCAATACCCTCGTCCTTTAAAACTCTGCAAGCCTGTGCACCTGCGTAGTCAAATTCAGCCGCCTGACCGATAACAATAGGACCGGAGCCGATAACGAGAACCTTTTTTATATCTTTATTAAGAGGCATTATTTTTTACCTCCCATCATATCAATAAATCTATCGAATATAAATCTTGTATCGTGAGGACCTGAGCAAGCCTCAGGGTGAAACTGAACGGAAAATGCCTGCTTTTCGGGATAATCAACACCCTCACAGGTGCCGTCGTTAGCATTTACGTAGCTTATAATACCGCCTGCTGCCTCTACACTCTCGTTTACAACAGCATAGCCGTGGTTTTGAGATGATATAAAGGTTCTGCCTGTCTTAAGATTTTTAACAGGCTGATTAACTCCTCTGTGACCGTATTTGAGCTTTTCTGTTTTACCTCCTTGACTAAGTGCCAAAAGCTGATGACCGAGACAGATTGCAAAAATCGGCTTTCTTCCCACAAGCTTTTTAAGCTCTTCAATAGCCTTTGTATTTTCCTCAGGGTCACCGGGTCCGTTTGAAAGCATAATACCGTCGGGATCAAGAGATAGAATATCCTCAGACTTTGTGTCATATGGAACTACTGCAACATTACATCCACGCTTGTTAAGCTCTCTTACAATATTTTTCTTTGTGCCGTAGTCAATGAGAACAACGTTATATTTATGCTCCTCAGACGCACTCATTGCAGGCTTAACAGAGGATACGGATTTTACCGCATCTGTAATTTTATGTTCCTTAATTTTTTCAAGGTCTGCGTTTTGAGGGTTAGTTGTAATAAGAGCATTCATTACGCCAGATTCTCTTATAATCTTTGTAATCTCTCTTGTGTCAACATCGTAAACGCCTACAATATTGTTTTCCTTGAGATAATCCTCAATAGATTTTTCACACCTGAAATTTGAGGGAGCTTCGCAGTATTCACGAACAACATAGGCACTGACAGCAGATTTTTTGCTTTCCATATCCTCGTCAATAAAGCCATAGTTTCCGATAAGAGGAAAGGTCTGCATAACAATCTGACCGTAGTAGCTGGGGTCGGTCAGGGTTTCGATATATCCGCCCATACCTGTTGTAAAAACAAGCTCGCCTAAAACCTCACCCTTTGCACCGAAGCTTTTGCCCTCAAATACATCACCGTTTGCAAGACATATGTAAATTTTATTATCTTCCATAATTTTATCCTAACAATTTAACTAAAACTGCCTTTTGAGCGTGGAGCCTGTTTTCAGCCTCATCAAAGATTTCGTCTGCGTGAGCCTCAAATACCTTTGCGGTAATTTCTTCTTCTCTGTGAGCAGGGAGACAATGAAGCACCATGGCGTCGTCTTTAGCAACCGCCATAACCTCATCGTTAATTTGGAAATTCTTAAATACCTTTTCTCTTTCAGCCTTTTCTTCTTCCTGACCCATTGATGCCCAAACATCTGTGTAAAGAATATCAGCATCCTTTGCACATTCAAGAATGTTGTCACTGCACATAAAATTGCCGTTTTCTTCAGCCCATTTCATAATTTCAGCGTCAGGCTTGTAGTCATTAGGGCAGGCAATAGCACAGCTCATACCCATTTTGATTGCACCGACAATAAGACTGTTAGCCATATTGTTGCCGTCACCGATAAAGCAGAACTTAAGTCCGTCAAAGCTCTTTTTGTATTCACGGATTGTCATAAGGTCGGCAAGCACCTGGCAGGGATGACAGTAGTCTGTAAGACCGTTGATAATCGGAATTGAGCCGTATTCTGCCAAATCCTCAACCTCCTTTTGCTCAAAGGTTCTAATCATAATTCCGTCAAGGTAACGTGAAAGCACTCTTGCGGTATCTTGAACAGGCTCGCCCCTGCCTATCTGTAAATCTCTGTTTGATAGGAAAAGCGCCTGACCACCAAGCTGATACATACCTGTTTCAAAGCTTACACGTGTTCTTGTGGAGCTTTTCTGAAAAATCATACCGAGAGTTTTACCCTCAAGATAATGATGCTTAATGCCGTGCTTTGTTTCATATTTAAGCTGGTCGGCAAGGTTTAAAATGTCTAAAATGTCGTGGTGTGATAAGTCCTGTAATTTAAGTAAATGCTTCATTTTTCAATTACCTCTTTCAAAATATTAAGTCCTTCGTCAAGCTCTGATTTGCTGATATTAAGAGCCGGAAGAAGTCTGATTTTAGTTTTTGCCGTTAAAACGAGAAGTCCTTTTTCAAGGCATTCCTTTGCAACCTCTTTTGCGTCTTTATCAATTTCAATACCAAGCATAAGTCCCATACCCGATATTGATTTAACACCCTTGACATTGCTTAAAAAATCAATTATGTACTTGCTTTTTTCTCTGACACTTAAGAGAAAGTCATCATCAATTCTTGATACTATTGAGCAGGCGCCGGCGGCACAAATGGGATTACCGCCGAAGGTTGAACCGTGGGAGCCGGGAGTTACAACGTCATTTACCTTTTCACCGAAAAGTACGGCACCCATAGGCAGTCCACCTGCCATACCTTTTGCAGTTGAAACAATATCGGGAGTGATGTCAAAATTCTCATATGAAAAGTAGCGACCTGTTCTGCCGTTTCCTGTCTGTACCTCGTCAACCACTATTAAAATATCATTTTCCTTTGCAAGCTTTTCAATAGTCTTTACAAAGTCATAGTCAAGGTTGTTGACACCGCCCTCACCTTGAACGCACTCAAACATAATTGCACATACATCATCTGTTGCCATTTCGTTAAGTGCATCAATATCGTTAGCCGGGCAGTACTTAAAGCCATCGGTAAACGGTCCGAAGGTTGTATGAAAGCTGTCCTGACCTGTAGCGGAAAGGGTGGTTATTGTTCTGCCGTGAAAGGAATTAACAAGAGTAATTATTGTGCTTCTGCCTTCGCCGTATTTGTCAAAGGAGTATTTTCTTGCAAATTTAATTGCACCCTCATTAGCTTCTGCACCGCTGTTAGAAAAGAAAACCTTTTTCATTCCTGTTTTGTCGCAAAGAAGCTTTGCAAGCTTGGCACAGGGTTCGGTGTAATAAAGATTGCTGACGTGCTGAACCTTGTCAAGCTGACTGATAACAGCCTTTTTCCATTCATCATCGCAAATTCCGAAAGCCGTTACGCCTATGCCTGAGCCAAAATCTATGTATTTTTTTCCGTTTTCATCATAAAGCGTTGAGCCCTTGCCCTCGGTCAGAGTTACGTCAAATCTGCCGTAGGCGTGGGCAACGTATTCATTATCAAGTTCTTTTGTGTCCATTTTACACCTCTATCTGCTTCTGAACATTGTTCCCATACCTTCATCGGTAAGAAGCTCCATTAGAATAGAGTGGGGAACTCGTCCGTCAATAATAAACGCCTTTTTTACACCCTCACGCAAAGCCTGTGTCATTGAGTCAATCTTCGGTATCATACCGCCGCTGATTATTCCCTCGGCAATAAGTGCAGGAGTGTCGGAAATGTATACTCTGTGAATTAATGTGGAGTCGTCGTTCTTGTCACGGAGAAGACCTACTATGTCTGTCATAGAAACAAGAGCCTCTGCCTTTAATGCTCCTGCAACTGCAGCTGCGGCAGTATCTGCGTTGATGTTGTAGCAGTTGCCCTTTTCATCATAACCTATAGTGGAGATTACGGGGATAAAGCTGTGCTCAAGAGCCTCCTCAACAACCTCCATATTAATCTCGGTAATTTCGCCTACATATCCGTGAGTATCGTCAAGAGGCTTGCATTTGAGCATATTTCCGTCCATACCCGAAAGACCGATAGCGTGACCGCCCATATTACCGATTTGACAAACTAAATCCTTGTTTACTTTTCCTGCAAGCACCATCTGAACAACATCAACGGTTTCTCTGTCAGTAACACGCAGACCGTCTACAAACTTGCTTTCAACCTGCATTTTTTCAAGTGTTTTGTTGATTGCAGGGCCACCGCCGTGAACAAGTACGATTCTTATTCCGATTGTTGAAAGAAGAACTAAATCACGCATAACAGCCTCTTTTAATTCTTCGTTAATCATAGCATTACCGCCGTATTTAACAACGACGATTTTCTTTCTGTATTTCTGAATGTGGGGCAGAGCATGAGCAAGTATCTCCGCTTTCATTTGATTGTCAATATTCATAGCTTTTCTCCATAGTTTTTTATTAAATTAGGGATTATAGTGGCGTTTATGTGTGAAATCACCGTAGGGGCGACCAGTGGTCGCCCGCTTATAACGGGCTTGCACTGCAAGCCCCTACAGTTGATTTGTAATAACTGTGTTGTTTGTTTTTGTAGGGGAGGGGTTCCGTCCCCTACCGCAAAATTTAATTTTCGGGCAGGTGCAGAGACCTGCCCCTACAATAGTTTGTT
>JBJFHZ010000008.1:0-4745 GCA_051894075.1 Eubacterium sp. | reverse complement strand
TTTGACACAGAAAAATCCCGCACAAGAGTGCGGGACTTTGTCTACAATCTGAAAACAGCAGAGCAATCTGCTGTTTTTTAACGTTCATTTTCAAATATAGGACGCATACTCCTAAAATTTTCGCCCTGTGCATTTACATACATATTCTGTTCTAATTCTTCCAATTTCTGCTTTTGGGCATTTATCTGCTTATCCAACAAATAAATCTCCTGTTGTTTTTTCTTGATTTCTGCTCCCTGCCCGATTAGTTGTTTATTATGGCTGTCAATTTCTTCTTGTAGCTTCTTATCTTTGTATTCCAATACCGTCAAATGCTTTTGACTTGGACTTGATACCGTTTCATCAATCTCGATACCATTTCTCCTAATAATCGTGTTCCAGATAAAACGTATTTGTTCCGTAAAAGTTTGCAAGGCATTATTATATCTGTCTGCTTTGGCTGTGTCTTTTGGCGGTTTTATTCCTAACGCCTTTAATGCTTTATCTGTGCAGATTTTTTTATGCCCGTCTTTGTCCGTATAATCACAAATAAAGCGAATATGGGCGTGTGGCGTTGCTTCGTCATTATGAATTGCAATATCTAAAATATGGGCGTTTGTTCCATATCTTTGATTAAACTCCTCATTAAACTGATAAATACAATGTCGAAGAGTTTCTGGGTCTACGTGGCTATCCTTGTTCCCTATCTGCAAAATCATTTCTTTCGGCTGTGTCTTTTCGGCTTTCATTAAATCATCAATGCTACGGATATATCCATACTGTCGGCGTTTTCTATATTTTTCATTTTGTGTCTCCAATCCCTGCAAATAATTTTCTTGATAATACCGCCTCTCACATTCCTCAAAAGTGATCGTATCATCTAAATATCGGTTAATATAAAAATTTTCGTTTTGCTTTGTCTGGTCTATGTGTCTGGCATTATCAAGATTAAAGTTCCTGTCATTGTGTTTTACAATTCCCCTGCCTATGTGTAAAGTTGCTTTCATTCCATTATCCCTCCCCTCGATAATAGTATGAAAGGACAACGAACACCCACGCAGGAAACTGCTCAACACAATAACCCAATACGGAAATTGAGCAAGGCTCAATTACCTTTGGGCAAGGCGTTGCACCCTTAACCCGCTAAAATGCAAACACAACAAAAATAAGGGGCGTTACCGCTCCTCATCTTTGTTTATTTCTGCTGTGCATTTTTGCAACTGGTACTCTGTTTCTGCCTTTGCCTTGCTTTCTTCTATATTTGCGCAATCTGCTTTTACTCGTTCAAATATCGCATCTAGTGTCATTTTATCTATTTCCATAATCTTCACCTCCTACTAATAGTATGCTTTTTGATATTTCTGCCAAAATCAATTTTTGATACTTTTATCTCCTTTTTTATCGGTGCTTTAAGAAGTGCACCCTGCAAACCCTTGAAAATACTGCATTTTCAAAAATCAATTTTTTATGATGTTTTACATTTTCTTTTAAATTTCTATTTTTTTACAAAAAGGCTATACAGAAAAATTTATCCGTAATCTTATCTTGCATATTTTTTGTGTAACCAATTGTAGTACGTAGTAAAACCATTGAAAAGCCTTAAAAACAGGCGAACAGTGGGCTTGTCTGTTCGCCGTAGTTTTACTGTCGTATGTAGTAAATCATAGGAGGAATTTATTTATATGCAAGTTAGATTATGTGAAATTGTATCAGATGTGGAACACATTGACATTGAAAAGATTGTAAAAGTTTTAGACACACAAAAACCATTCAAAGATTATGCTTATATCTTACATAACAAAGATACTTATACTGAAGAAGATGAAAAGAAAAATGCAGACCATAAGGCTGGCACACTTAAAAAGGCTCATTATCATATTGCTATCCGACTAGAATATGGTACAGATACCAAGTATATTGCTAATTGGTTAGGCATCAAGGAAAACTTTATCAACAGGGTAAAAGGAAAGTGGGTTGATATGTTGAAATATCTTACCCACGAAAACACACCAACAAAATACCAGTATGCCGAAGATGAAGTAATCAGTAATTATAACTGGAAAGTAGAAAAAGCCAAAGCAATCAACAAAACTAATAGTGAAACAAGAAAAATTCAAATTATAAACGACATTGTAAGTGGTGTCATTCGTGAATTTAATTATCATGAACATATAACCATTAGCGAATACGACAGATATAAAAAATCTATCGACAATGCGTTTAAATACAGAACCGATATTATGAAGGGGGCAAAAAGAAATATGGAATGTGTATATATTACTGGAAAAAGTGGGACAGGAAAAAGCACCTATGCAAAAATGATGTGCGAAGATAAGGGTTATAGCGTTTTTGTGTCAAGTGGCTCTAACGATGTACTTGACGGATATGCAGGACAAGACTGCATTATCCTTGATGATTTAAGGCCTAGCTGTATGGGTTTAAGTGACCTATTAAAAATGCTAGATAATAACACTGCTTCTACTGTTAAAAGCCGATACAAGAACAAAGTTTTGGAATGTAAACTCATTATCGTTACTTCGGTATTGAAAATTGATGAATTTTTCAATGGGGTGTTTAAGGAACAGAAAGAACCAATCGTTCAGTTAAAGCGAAGGTGCAAATTACATTTGCGTTTTGAACAAAGCCATTATTACGCAAGCCTCTTTGATGATAAAGCGGGCGATTACTCCGAAGAATTTGAATATGTCAATCCAGTTGCGACATTGTACCCAAAGGTAGAACTCACCGACGAAGAAAAACTTAATTATATCAACAATTTATTAGTTGCAGGGGCTGAACTTATCGGCAAGGCGGAAGTTCCTGCACCACAAAGCACCGACACACTAACACCCAAAGAACAAGACCTCCAAAATAAGGTGGCTATGTTGCAAAGACATAATGATTTATTGATGAACGAATTAGATAAAGTAAAATAATTAGGGGATACCGCTTTGCGGTTTCCCCCTTTTTTCAAATATTCCAAACAATCTCAAAATTATTGATATCGCTAGTTAGAAAAATTTTGTCAATTAACAGCTTCACAACTTCTTTTTTCTGGTCTGGGCGTAAATCTTCATATACGATATGATGACTAAATTCGTCAGCAATATTGACATTGTTAGAAAAATAGACTGTTGTCATACTTGCCGCTGTTTTATTCATTTGGTGTTTTAATTCCAGTTGGTTCAATTCCGTCTGCTTTTTTTCAATCGCAGACGCAAGCGCCTCAGCGGTTAAGTCACTATGCAAAGATAATTCTATCAATTTATCAATATCTGCTTGAATTTCGCCTATCTGCTTTTCAATTTCGGCATTTTCAACTTCCTTTTTATGCCTCAAATTCTCCATATCGTCTAACTGTTTCTGTATTTCATCACCGATAATCTTTTGCAAATCATAAAAATTGATTTTATTATATTTTGCCTCACAAATATGCAAAGTTCGATTTCCATAACAATCAAGATAAGGACGTCCGTTTGTGCTTTTACTGTATGACTTGATAGCATACCCACAACAACCACATTTTAATTTTCCGCTTAATTCTTCCAATATACCGCCTGCATTTGCTCGGGCAAACTGTTCATTCATTGCCAGACGCTTCTGCACATTGATGTAAATAACACTTTGAATAAAGCCCTCAAAGTTCGTAAGATAAATGCTTTGTTCTTTCATAGTGGTGTATTTTCTAATATTTGAATTGCCTACCTTTTTACCGATAACGTGAGCACTTCTTGTGCCGTCCCATTGTTCCTCATCATTTAGAAAATTGATTTTTCTTGTCTTAAAATAGGCATAAAGCGTTTTATCTGCTATCACATAAATGGGGTTTTGTAATATCTTTGATACTGTCACGCTGTCAAATACATCTCGCTTATGCGGTTTATATCCGTTTTCATTCAGCCACCTTGCAACCTCTCCAAGCGTACAAGTATCAACTCCATAATACAAAGCAAAGGCAGACATAACAGCCTCGATTTCTTTTTCAATAGGTATCAGTGTCGGCTTGCCTTGTTCATTTCTTCCATTTTTGAAACCATAAGGGGCAGGCCCACCCGCCCAACTTCCAGTTTGTGCGGTTCTATAATAATAATTATCTTTTACACGCTTTTGAATGTTCTCCCGTTCCATCTGTGCAAATACCGCCAGTATTCCCATCATAGCCCGACCCATAGCGTTAGATGTATCAAAAGCCTCTGACACACTGACAAATTCACATTTATGCTCATTCATAATTTCATACAGTTTATAAAAGTCTGTAATGTTTCGGCTTATTCTGTCTAATTTGTAAACAACAACCTTTTTAATTTTATCGGCTACAATGTCCTCCAATAGTCTTTGAAGTTCTGGGCGTTCGGTATTCTTGCCGCTATATCCCTTATCCCGATAAATAACTGCATTTTTATCAATGCCTTGGCATAGTTCAATTTGTCCTTCTATGCTCAAACTTTCCTTTTTGTCCACTGACTGCCTTGCGTAAATTGCTGTTTGCCTTGTCATTTGCAATTTCCTCCCTGTTCATAAACTCCAATAACTTCATATAGATAGCCAGTTTTTCATCTTGTGTAAGGTTCTTATATGTGTTTATAATCACTTATACACCTTTAAGATTATTTTACTACATATCTATTAGAAAGTCATTCCTTTTATGTCTAATGTATCCACATCCCACTGTATGGTATAATACCCGCAGTCCTTTGCCACATTCACCACTGCATTGTCATAATCGCCATAGGGCGGTCTGAACAGGAACATCTCATAACCGGTCA
>JBJFHZ010000007.1:0-4781 GCA_051894075.1 Eubacterium sp. | reverse complement strand
TTAGCTTTGACAGTGCAGTAAGAATACAAAAAGGATAATAAAAAGTCCCGGCGAGAAATCGTCGGGCGGAAAGGAGAAAAAGTGTATAAAGATTTTGAAGAAATGCCTGTAATGCTTTCGGTTGCTCAGGCGGCGGAAGTGTTAGGTATATCGAGCGTCAGTCTATACAAATTAATAGACAAAAACAAATCTTTTCCTGTTGTTCAATTAGGCAGAAGGAAATGTATACCAAAAGAACAACTAAAAGCTTGGATAGACGCAAATTCAAAAAGATAAATATATTGCTGGATATATGAAAATGCCTGTGGTATTGTTGTGTTGCCACAGGCAGAAAGGAGGAACGCTATGGCAAGACGAGCCAAAGGTGACGGTACACTGCGAAAACGAAAGGACGGTAGATGGGAAGGCTGGTTCAACATTGGCAAGGATGAGAACGGCAAAATAAAACGCAAAAGCGTTACTGCCAAAACTAAAATTGAATGTCAGGAAAAGCTAAACAAAGCAAAGGAAGAATATTTCAATGAGCAGAAAATGCTATCTACTCACACATATCTGACTAATTCCGATCCTACCCTTACAGAATGGTACGAAATATGGATAAACACATTTTGTAAAAATGTTATCAAAGACTATACCGTTCAAGGATATGCACAAAGATTTAGAATATATATTCTTCCCGAATTAGGCAACTTGAGGTTAAGTGAAATATCAACAGTAATCTGTCAGCAATTTCTCATTAACCTTTACAACAACGGCAGAGAAAGGGGCAGAAGCAAGAAAGGCAACGGGCTTTCCTATGGCACAGTAAAGGGAATTCAACGAACACTTAGTGTATGTATGCAAAAAGCGGTTGATGAAGAACTAATCAACAAAAATCCCTGTTCAAAAGTTAAACTGCCAAATGCTGAAAAGCCTGAAATGAAAACCTTGAAAAAGGAAGAACTGACTGCATTTCTTGAAGAAGCCAAAAAATCTGACTGCTATGAATTCTACTATCTTGAACTGACAACAGGATTGAGACTTGGTGAAATATGTGCGTTATCGTGGGATGACTTGGACATAGAAAACAAAACGATAACGGTAAACAAAAATGTTCAAAGAGTGAACGGTGAAATCGTTATTAACACGCCTAAAACAAAAAGCTCAATCAGAACGATTAAGCTTTGCGATGAATGTGTGAATTTACTTGTAGCATTGCGAAAAAGACAACCAAGTGATGCAAAGTATATATTTCCTTCCCCGCTGACAGGTGAAATGAAGGACACGGCGGCGGTAACAAGAAAGCTTCACAGAATACAGGACAGAGCAGGGCTACCGAGAATACGCTTTCACGATTTGCGGCACAGCTTTGCAACACTGTCCCTTGAACAAGGCGTTGACATTAAAACCGTATCGCATATGCTTGGACACACAGACGCAGGTTTTACAATGAACACCTATATGCATGTAACGGACTCAATGCAAGAGAATGTTGCGAACGCAATGGGTTCACTGTTAGATGAAAGCACAAAGAATAGTAAAGTGGTTAAATTCCCTGCATAAATCGTAAATGGTCTTTAGATGGTCGAAGGCAAAAAGTAATCCCTATTCCGAGAAATCGGGATAGGGATTTTTTGGAGCTGATAGTCGGATTCGAACCGACGACCTCGAGTTGTATTTAAGGGGTGAACTTATCCTGTAATTTATGTTTAAGCAATAAATTCTCTAATTTGCAAATATCCTCTTTATGCATATTACTGTCAATGGTAACCATTTTTATTTTTGGTAATGCAATATAGAGAAATTTCAAATCATCAGGTGGCAAAATAGTTTTATTGTTTATAAAATCATACTCAATTCCTATTGGTCTAATGGCTACTCTTACCCTTGTTTCACTTTCTATCTCCCAATTTCTATTGCTTCCATTTTCATCAAAACCTGATTTATGTTTTACCAGTCCGGCATTACTTTCAAAACCATCCTCCGCTTTAAAATCATTGAAATTGTCAGTATAGTATACATCGGATATTGTAATATCACGAACACACCAATGAAATTTATCGTATTTCCTAACTGATAAATCAGATCTGCCATTATAGTCAGTCATTATGTTTTTTAAAGGTTGATTTAATTTTTCATCAAAAAATACTGTGTCTATTTTTAAATCACTTTGCTTAAAACATAGTCGTACATTACCATAATTCTGATAAAAATACTTCTCGTTTTCAGTTTGATATGTAAAGCAAGCTAAAAACAATTTGCTATGCCACAATGAAGTAATTCTTTTATTTTCTTCGCTGTCATTTACTTTATCTATTCGACTTAATCTTAAAGAATTATTCTCAAGTATTTTTTCAAGAGCATCAATATTTGTATAATGATATAGATATTGATGCGATTTTGCTTTTTCAACACATTCATTATAACAATCCAAATCACTTACCACATACTTTCAATAAATATATTAAATCCGTGCGCCCTTATTATACAATAGGCTTGCATATCTTTCAATTAAACCATCAATCCAACAAATTTATAATATATCTCAACAGTTTGATATTTTTCGCCGTTGATGATTTCTTTTTCGTGGACTACGATTTTTTCTATTAATTCGTTAAGTATTCGTGCGTTCAGTTCTTGGATATCAACATATTTTTCAACCATATCCACGAATTGATACGCATTGACCATTGATTCGTCTGCTGTTTCAAGCTCTGTTTTGAGTTGTTTTGTTTTTTTCGATAGTTCGGTGAATTCGGCTTCGTATTTACTGTTCATTGAGATATAACGCTCTTCGGATATTTTTTCAAGTGCTCTGTCCTCATATAGCTTACTCATAATCTTATCAAGCTGTTCTAATCTTTTTTCTGCCTTTTTAAGCTCACTTTTGAATTTCTTTAAGTCTTGATTTGAACGGCTGACTAATTGATTTTGCAGCTTTGCAAGATAATCCGTTTTAGAATTCTTAACGCTCTCTGCCTGTCGGCGAATATCCTCAAGCACAATGTTGTAAAGTGTTTTGTAGCCGATTGCATGGGAGGTGCAACGCTCCTTGCCATAGTTCTTATACACCCAGCAGGAGAAGCTTGTGAAGGCTTGCCTTTTTGAGTTATACGAAACATTGAGTGCCGAACCGCAGTCTGCACATTTTACCAATCCGGCAAACATTTGAACCTCGCCACGCTTTGTTTCTCGCCTGCGGTTTTTCATAATCTCGTGAACTAACTCCCATGTGGCTTTGTCAATTAACGGCTCGTGTGTGTTTTCAACAACTATCCATTCGTTTTCATCAACGGCGACCTTTGTTTTCTTCACTCTGCCTTTAACCTTTGTTCTGCCAAAGGTTGTTTGACCGAGATAAACAGGATTGTTGAGTATTGCCCTGATTGATGTTACATGCCAGTCAAAATCCTGACGCCAATAATCACTTTTGTAATAATCGGGATTGTTTTTATTGAAATACGCCTGTGGGTTAAGCACCTTTCTTTCACGCAATATTTTTGTCATTCGCCCATAGCCTATGCCGTTGCAAAACATTTTGAATATGTCCTTTACAACTGCTGCGGCTTCCTCATCAACAATTAGGTGGTGTCTGTCATTAGGGTCCTTGATATATCCGAACGGTGCTCTGCTACCGATAAACTTTCCTTCTTTTGCCAACGCTCTGTGAGCCTGCTTTGTTTTGCGTGAACATTCCTTTGCATAATGACTGTTTATGACATTTGTGATAGGCATCAGTATTCCGTCTGTACCGTTGAGTGTATCAATGTTTTCTCCGATTGAAATGAATCTGATGTTCCAGTCCTCAAAGTCATTTTCAATATACATACCCATTTGGGCATACTCTCTGCCGAAGCGAGATAGGTCTTTAACGATTACCACATTTGCTTTATGCTTTTCAAGGTCTTTCAGCATTCGTTTGAAATCAGGTCGCTCAAAGTTTGTACCGCTGAATCCGTCATCAGCATAGGTGTCATAGATAGGAATATTATTCTCTCTGCAATACTGTGTCAGCAATGCTCTTTGTGTTTGTATGCTGCCGCTTTCACCGAGATAGGCATCATCGGACGACAGACGGCAGTACAGTGCTGCTCTGTATTCATTTTCCTTTTCTATCATAAATACACTTCCTTTCAGCACACAACAATACTACAAAGCTTTTTCTTTATCTATATACAAAGGCAACGAATCTTCATCTGACTTTTTGTGAATATTTGACGAATTGAACTCATCGTTAATCATATGCTCAATCTTATCTTCAATTAAATCACTGTCCTTGAAATGACTTACTACGCAATAGTGAACACCGTTTACATAGTGACCGTTAATCTTCATAAGCCTGCTGTTGACAGGAACATTTCCGTTCGCAAGTATTTTATTAAAATCGTTCATACTTTTTTCCTTTCTGCCCGACGATTTCTCGCCGGGACTTTTTAGTTTTAGTTACATTCCACTCATTACAGGACCCCAACCTTGATTATCATCTTCGTAATAATAGTCATCCTCATAATAATCGGTGGAGTTGTTTTTACTTTCTTCAATGAGCTTTGCAAGTTCTTCCATACCATAAGCAATAGCATCAGCATTTTGCTTTGCTCTGCGTTGGCGTTCTCTTAATTCCGGATCGTCAGATTCTTCATCTATGATGCCAACTGATGGAATATCCAAGCGACTGATATTAGATTGCTGATGATTTGAATCACTAACATTATCACGGATGCTTTTATCATAGATTCCTTCGTCTTGCTTTTGACCGACTTGTCCATTGAAGTAATCTTGTCGCTCAGATTCCCAACCTGTGT
>JBJFHZ010000006.1:0-4786 GCA_051894075.1 Eubacterium sp. | reverse complement strand
ACCTGCCCCTACAATAGTTTGTTACATTTAGACAGATAAAATTAGTGGATTTTTTCGTTAGGCTAGGCTTTGGCAAAATTTCGTCGACGGGAGCATACTCGCTGTATGTGACCGAGCGGAATTTTGACAGTAACGACGCATAACGGAAAAAGACACAATTTGACAAACCCTAATTTATAACGTCTAAAAGGAAGGCATAATGCCTTCCTTTTAGACTATTTATTTTCTTTTTTGTCGCTGTTGTACTTTTCGTCATCCCAAATTTCCTGCATCTTTTTTAAATTGCTTTCTAATACAAAAATTATAATATAGATTCCAAAGGTCTGCAAAAGGAGGATAACGCAGGGCATATAATCCTTATCAAAAAGGAAACGGAAAAGCAAAGCCAAAACAACACCTACCGCCAAGGAAATAACTGCGTAAAAGATAAAATAAACGCTCATTTGCTTTTGCGCCCAATCCCAGCTTTGCTTATCCCTCATACTTCTTGCTGTTCTGTAGCCGTAAAGGGAATTAATATTCTTAGGCGGTTTTTTCTGTGAAATTATACCACAAATCAAAAACACAAACGGTACAATAAAAACCAAATAGTATTTTGCCATTAAATTACGCCTCAATCCAAATCGGATTTGTAAATGCCCAAATGAAATCAGGCACACTGCCGTCACCGTTTAAAAATTTGCTTTCTATTATTTTGTAAAGCTTTTTAACGGCAGGGCTGAATTTATATGTAATTTCAGCACGGATAAAGCCCGGCTCCTCAATGTCAACAGTTGTCATAAAGGTTTCCGTATTATTTGATGCGGTATGCTCATAAATAACCTTTTCATTATTATAAACTGTAATCTTATGGCCCTTTTTAAGCTTTGTAACAGTAAGCTCTGCCTTTTGATTTTCGGAAAGCTTAACAGTATCGCCGACATTTGCATCTCCGCAGGTAAGATAAATCATAGATGAGTCAGGTGTATTTGTAATAACACTTCTACCCTCTCTCATAGCCTTAAGGATATCTGCGTCAGTCTTGCTCTCTGCGTGAACAATAGTTGTAGGCATGGCAAGAAGCGGAATGCCTGCCACATCGCTATGATAATCAGAGCCACCTACTGCACCGATATGATTGCCCTTAAGAAGCTGACCTACCCACCAATCTCTGTTTTTCATATTGTCGCTGTGCTGAATTGTGTTCCAAACCTCAACGCAGTCAAAAGGATAATCCTCAAGATTAAGTCTAAACGGACAGTTAGAGCAAAACGGATGATTAGCGGAAACAGTAGCACCGGCGTCCTTACATCTTTGAATAACCTCTAAATAGTCCTCTGCGGTTCTCAATACAAATGACGGCTTGTCGGGAACTGCCTTGCCCCAAACATTAACATGTCCCGGCTCTTCAGTAAGCTCCTGTCCTTGAATCACAAGCATATCACCGTCATAGTAGCTGTGGTCAATAGAGTTGTTGTTGTGGTCTGTGATAATCATAAAATCAAGGCCTTTTTCCTTGCATTTATCAACAAGCTGGCCCTTTGTATAGTGACCGTCCCAGCTAAGTGTTGTATGCATATGTGTATCGCCTTTATACCATTGTCTTTCCATTAGTTTACCCCTTTAAAATTTATTAATCTAATATAACTGTTGCTATGCTTTTCGGCTCAACAGTTATTTTTTTACTGTTAATTACCAAGGTCTTAAGCTGAGCCTCCTGAGTTGTTGCAGTAACCCTTGCCGATGAAAAATCAACATCAGGCTCAATAACCCTTTTTGACTTACTGTTATTCACAGCAACGAGCACAAATTTATCCTCAGGATTTTTAAAAGCAAAAAGTGAAAACCCTTTTGACGTGTCAAAGCCGATATCAAGACTTATACTGCCCGAGGGCACATATCTTGAAAAATGTGCCACGGCATAATATCTCATAGCTGTATAATAATCCGAAAAATCATCTTTAGCAACAAGCAAACCGTCGCTGTAGCAAGCTCCGTCGTCTTTAACTGCATTATCCCACTGATTTACACAAACCCAAGCGGTCCAGCTGTCAACCCCTGTGTAAATCAAATCCTCGCCGATTATTCTTGCCATAATAAGTGCAGACTCAATTGATTTTGTGTCGTGCTTACAGGGAAGCTCACACCACTCACTCATATCAAATCGAGGAGTTTTTATATTTTCCTTTGCCCATTTCCCGAATTCCTTTTTTTCAAATGCATTATCGTCTGAGCCGTAGGAATGATAGGCAAAGGTGTCAAGATATTTCATTATCAAAGGCTCATCGGAAAGAAGAGAATAATATTCCTTTGTAAAATCCTTAATATTTCCGCTTTCGGGACCGTATAGAAGAAGCAGAGATTTCCTCCTTTCAAGCTCTCTTGCAAAGGCAAGAAAGCAATCCCTTACCTCTTCAGGCTCATAATGACAGCCCTCCTGCCATACGTGCTCACCGCCCCATTTCCATTGAGGCTCATTAATAGGGCTTATGTATTTTACGGGAAAGCCCTCACCTATAAAATGCTCTGCAATATCAATCAAATATTTTGCAAAGGCGTCATACTTATCCTTTGCAAGATTTGAAAAATGCTCGGTAAATCCACCGCTTGTCTGCCCTGTTACAGTATGGGTAAAATGGGGAGAATTGACGAAAAATATCAGCGTGTCAACATTGCCTGTTTCAAGCGCCTTTTTCATCATTCTGACCGCATTTTTATCCCTGCTCCAATCATAGGAGCCGTCCTTGTTCATAAAGGATTCAACATATCTCCAAGGGTTATTAATACGGAGATTATCCGTTTCATATCCTCCGCCCACATTATAGCGGTAGATATTCATTTTAAGACCGTCATTGCCGTAGAGAAGCTCTGCTATATTTTCTGCATCCTTTTCAGTCCTAACCTGAGGACTCCACCAAGCCGCAGAGCCTCCGAAGCCCTTTAACACTTTGATTTTTTTGGCATTATTCAGATTTATTTTCATATTCTTAACCGTTGATTATATTATAAATTCGTTCGTTATCCCTTGAAAAGCGGCGCTGACTTATAAGCATAACAAGCTCATCGCCCTCTTTAATAACCGTGTCACCCTTTGGTGTTATTGAAACGCCGTTTCGCTCAACGCTGACAACAAGACAATGCTTGCCCCAGTCAATATCACTGATACATTTTCTGTCAACAGGACTGCCCACAGGCACAACAAATTCACGCAGCACCTTTTCATCATTAGGCTGAAACTCGGCAGTATCGCTGTTGTTTTTAAGAATTCTTCCCAAAAGCGTTTCAAAAATCGGCTCAACGCCCATAAGATTTGCAACTGCATAGCTTATAAGACTTACTGTTGCCAAGGGCAGTATATTATTCATATTGCCCGTCAGCTCATAGACAAGAACAATACCTGTAATGGGACTTCTTACAATTGATGAGAAAAATCCTGCCATACCGATTACGACAAATTCCTCATAAAATTCAGGTCCTAAATCAAGAATGTTTATTGAAGCCGCACCGAAAATTGCACCGATATAAGCACCAAGCACACAAAGAGGATAAAGGGTTCCGCCCGGTGCACCGCAGGCAAAGCTGATAACACCGAAAAGAAATTTGCACACAAGCAGAATAATCATATAAGCTATTGACGGATGCTCCTTTAAAAGCATTTCCGACATAGTGTGACCGCCGCACAAAACCTGCGGAAGCACAAGTCCCACCACTCCGCTTATAACAAACACAATCGGCATTTTAATGTAATTCGGCACAGCCTTTATGCTTTTGTAAATATCCTGTGCCTTAACCATTATTACATTATATGCCGCTCCGCTGACACCGAGAATTACTCCGATAAAAAGCAGCAGCCAGTAATAACGCAAAGGGAAATTTACGGTATCATAGTTAAAGGTGGTGCTCTGTCCGAAAAACAGCTTTGATATAAAGTCTGCCGTTATTGTAGCAACTATTCCCATACAAAGAATGCTTTTGTCAAAGGTTCTGTGAATTTCCTCAAGAACAAACATAATACCTGTCAGCGGTGCATTAAATGCCGCAGACATTCCGGCCCCTGCTCCGCAGCTTATCATACGAAGCTCTGTAGTCCTGTCTGCCTTTGTGAGCCTCGCAACACCCTTTGCCGCCATACCGCCAAGCTGAACGCTGGGGCCCTCTCTGCCAAGGGACAGCCCCGAGAATACGGAAGCAGTACCGCCCACAAATTTTGCTATAATAATTCTGTACCATTTAGGATTAAAATTACCCTTAATTTCTCCGTTGACCTGAGGTATGCCCGAGCCTGACGCCATAGGCTCCCATTTATTAAGAAACGAGATGAACACGCCTATTACTGCCAAAACCACAAGCCAAGCTGAAATTCTCAGGGGATTGCCCTTTACAAAATCAAGCACCTTCATAAGCCCCGTTTCCGCAAATGACAAAGCGTATCTGTAAAGAACGGCAGTAATTCCCGCAACAATTCCCACTTCAAGTCCTCTGACAATTAGGTAAAAGCTTTCTTTTCTTTGATATTCAATTTTTCTGTAGGTTGATTTCTTTTTCTCTTTCATTTTCCCTTATTCGCTCTTTTTCTTTATATAAACTGATTATATCACATTATTTAATGATGTACATATTTTTTTGATAAATTAGTATTTATCGAATAAATAATGTTATTGATACACCATAGGGACAGGGTTTTCCCTGTCCGCATTAATCGGGACGGGTAACCCGTCCCCTACAAACATAAACAATGCCGATATTACAAATCAACCGTAGGGGCGACCATTGGTCGCCCGCTTATAACGGGCTTGCAGTGCAAGCC
>JBJFHZ010000005.1:0-24632 GCA_051894075.1 Eubacterium sp. | reverse complement strand
TCGAACCCCTGACCTGCTGATTACAAATCAGCTGCTCTACCAACTGAGCTACACCAGCGTATCTCCAACGCTTAAACAATATATCATAAATTCAGAGCATAGTCAAGTGTTTTTTTACAATTTTTTTAAAATCTATTTTCCCCAGTTATCAATAACAGATTTAATCATATCGGGGTCCTTTGTAGTGATATTATCGGGCTTAATCACAAGCATTTTCTTTGCTGTTTTTTCTTTATCTATTGTCCAAACGGAAAGCTTATAGCCCTTTTTATGAAGGAGATTTGAAAGCTGTGAGCCGGCATATTTATAGTTACAGTTAATACCGACTGCTCCTGTTTCCTCAAGCAAATCAATAATCTTCTGCCTGTAATCGTCGGAAAAAATTTTAATTTTTGAAGGCTTATAATTCAGGTAATATTCCATTGAGGCACAGTCTGACGCCTTAACCGCCTTAACATTAATAACCTCAATACCTGTTAAAAATGAACGGTCAAGAAGGTTATATTCAACCACAAGCTCGTAGAGATTATTGAGCACCTTTGTTTCCTTAATATCAAAATTGATTTTCATATCGGGTGCATTTTTAATCAGCTCAAGAGCATCTTTAAGAGGAACTCCGTCGTTGTTTGTAACCACAAGGTCGTGGCTCATTACGACGGTACCGTCAAGCCTCTGTCTGATGTCCAGCTCAATAATTTGGGCATTATTATCTATTGCCGCCTGGACGGAATCAAGAGAATTCATAGGCGTATCATATGCTCCCGTATGAGCGGTTATTGTAAAATTCTCCACGAAGCTCAGCTTCCTTTCATCATATGACTTTGTAACAGCGTAATCGGCAACACCTATTATCATAGCAACAGACACAACAAAAGCAAACACCTGATATGCCACGTGCTTTGCCCAGGTGGGAGTCATATTTCTTTTTAAAAACCTTTTAAATTTAGTCCATTTAGAGATTTTTTCAGCCATAGGATTACCTGCCGTTTAAAAAAGGCAGTATTTTTAAGATACTGCCCGGAAATTATTATGATAAAATTATCTGTTAGAGCCGGAATAGTTAGGAGCTTCCTTAGTGATTGAAATATCGTGAGGATGGCTCTCAACAAGGCCTGCATTTGTAATTCTGATGAACTTAGCATTTGTGCGAAGCTCTTCAATTGTGTGGCAACCGCAGTATCCCATACCGGAACGCAAACCGCCCATCATCTGATAAATAGTATCTCCGAGTGGTCCCTTATAAGGCACACGGCCCTCTACACCCTCGGGAACAAATTTCTTTGAGCCCTTCTGGAAATAACGGTCGGCACTTCCCTTGTTCATTGCACCAAGTGAGCCCATACCTCTGTAAACCTTAAACTGACGTCCCTGATAAATTTCCGTATCTCCGGGAGATTCCTCACAGCCTGCTACAAGTGAGCCCATCATAACTGCCGAGCCGCCTGCGGCAATAGCCTTTACAATCTCGCCGCTGTACTTGATACCGCCGTCTGCAATAACAGGAATACCGTATTTATCTGCTCTTTCGGCAGAGTCGTAAATTGCAGTAATCTGCGGAACACCGATACCTGCAACAACACGTGTTGTACAGATAGAGCCCGGTCCGATACCGACCTTAACAGCGTCTGCACCTGCTTTGATAAGCGCCTCGGTAGCATCTGCTGTGGCAACATTACCGGCAATAAGTGAAATATTTGGGAATGCATTTTTAACCTTATCAACGGAGTTCATAATATTCTTGCTGTGACCGTGTGCAGAGTCAAGAACAAATGCGTCAACGCCTGCATCTGCAAGTGCCTGTGCACGAATAAGAACATCGTCTGTTACGCCAAGCGCCGCCGCACAGAGAAGTCTGCCCTCTTTATCTCTTGCGGTATTTGGATATTTAACGCTTTTTTCAATATCCTTTATTGTAACAAGACCGCAGAGCTTTCCGTTTTCATCAACAAAAGGAAGCTTCTCAACCTTTGATTTCATCAGCATTTCCTTTGCTTCTTCAAGAGTTGTACCCTTTGGAGCAGTTACAAGCTGAGCCTTAGGAGTCATAACGGTTGAAATTTTAACATTATAATCCGTCATAAAACGCATATCACGGTTTGTGAGAATACCCACAAGAGTTCCGTCGCTTTCGCAAATAGGAACACCGCTGATATGATATTTGTTCATAAGGACCTCAGCATCTGAAGCAAGATGCTCGGGAGAAAGGAAAAACGGATTAGTAATAACGCCGTTTTCAGACCTCTTAACCTTGTCAACCTCGGTAGCCTGCTCCTCAATAGTCATATTCTTATGGATAACACCGATACCGCCCTCACGTGCAATGGCTATTGCCATACGTGACTCTGTTACAGTATCCATAGCGGCTGTCATAACAGGAATATTAAGCATAATATCCTTAGTAAGCCTTGTCTGAAGCTGTACCTTGTCGGGAGTTACGTCAGACTCCGCAGGAATAAGAAGAACATCATCAAAGGTAAGTCCCTCTTTAACAAATTTTGCACCGTAATCGCTCATTAAAATTCCCTCCGTTTTCCGTATTTTAAAAATATTTTTACTATAATAACACTTTTTATTTTACTGTTCAAGTATTTTATTTAACTGTTATGGATTTTTTTGCGCTCCAGCTACCGTAATACTTTTTACCGTTTACTGTTTTATAGGCTCTGACTCTGACATAATACTTCTTGCCCTTTTTAAGGCTTTTGATTTTTGCAGAGGTTTTGCTTGAGCCTTTAACGGTTACGGTTTTTGGTTTTTTGAAGCTACTGCTTGTTGAATACTGAATCTGAAAACCCGAAGCAGTCATTTTTTTCCAGTAAACCGTTATTGTCTTTTTAGAGGTTTTGAGCTTTGAAATTGTAGGCTTCTTTGGCTTTGATACCTTTGAGGTCGTTGTAGTCGTAGTTGTAGTTTTACTGCTTGAAGACGATGAAGATGAGGATGGGGATGAGGAAGAATTTGAAGTTGTTTCATTATTCTGAGGCGGTGCAACATAATCTGTAAGCGTTGACGCTTCATTTGAGGAATAGCCGTAAACCGTCTGCCCTCTTGAAAGCTTATAAGGAGTTACTCTGAATCTGTATGCGGTATAAGATTGCAGTCCGCTTACTGTAAACGTAGTTTGGTCTGCACCCACATCGCCTGCATCTCTCCAGCCGTTTATGTCATATATTTCAATTCTGTATCCCGAAACATCAGCAACGCCTCTCCATTTTACTGTTGCTGACGAAGATGTTGTTGACAATACCTCTGCTCTTGTTTGCTGAGGAAGAATGTAGAAATATACTGTCCTTGCTCCCTCGTAATATCCCATTCCTGCAACTGTAACAGAGGCAACACCTGTTGATACGTTATCGCCGTAGTAAACAGAATAATCCCTGTTTTCAAGCAAGCTACCAACGAAAACCTTTGGCTCCTTCGCTCTGCCATCATAGATAAAGCTGTCGGTAGACAAAGAAATGTTAAAATCATTCATTGTGCCTACTCTGATTTCATAGCTTAAGATAACTGTTCCTGTGTAACTGCCCTCTCCTACGATAGTTATGGGATAAACGCCTATTTCTGTTTGAGGCTCCTCTTCAATATAATATTCAACCTCTCCCGGTGCACCGGTAAACACAGCCTTAGGCTGTTGAGGCTTGCCGTTATAGAATGCTGTTGTATAGCTTAAGCTTACTCCGAGGGTATTTATATCAATAGGGTCAATCTGATATTTTGCAAAAATAACGCCTGTATATTTTCCAACTCCCTGAATTACACTGTAATACTCACCTGCACCATCATAAGCAGGATACGAAATAATATAATCAGTGCCATATGTAAGTCCCTGAAGTGATGCCTTAGGCGCCTGCATATCATCTCCCGTATACTGTGTCACCGTATATTCCATATTGGGAGTCATACCGTCTATAGTAAGCATTCTTTCGGTCTCGGTATTTTCATAATCACCCATACCTGCTATTTTAATATAGCTGTTATCGGGATATGTAATGGTATAATCTTCGCCATAGTTCAAAGTATTTCCTTGTGAGTCTATAACAACAGTATTAAGCGGATTTTCATAATTAACATCAACTATGCAGTTAGAAATACTCTTTGATGTACTGTCATAAACGGTTTCGGAAATATAAGGTCTGTACTTTGTATTGAAATAATCGTCGTTATCAAACTCCTCTGCATAAAGCTTATGCTCTTTTAATGAGCTGTCATAGCGTTGCAGAGTTTCGTAATCAACAAGGAACAAATCATATTTATCATCAAGCTCATCATCCCAAGTGGTATCTACATAATAATATGCATCGCCGATATAAACAAGATTCCAAGCATGACAGCCCTCATTAGGGTCGGAGGAAACATATCTTACACTAAATCCAAGTTCCTTACACAGTCTGTAAAATGCAAGAGCATAGCCCTGACATACAGCCTTTTCCTCAATGAAAACGCCTGCGCTTATGTAATTATTCAAATCGTCCATATCATCATAATTATATTCGCATTTATCAAGAATATAATCATGAATTTCTTTTAATACCTCATAGTCGCTCATAGACGACCTGTCAATACCGGAAAGAAAATCCTTTACAACCTTATCAACCTTGTATTCGTCCTCTGCATCGGACATATATGAAATATACATAACGATAACATATTGACCGTTATTGTTTTCATAAACATAGTCACTATTCACCGTATACCATTCGTGGGCAAGATAGTCTCCGTCAACGCAGGAAACGGAATTTTCATCACTTATAGCATAGTAAAAGAAGTTATTAAAATAATCCTCAAGCTTTGAAAGTGATTCTATATCGGAAGAATATTCAAACTCAAAGCTGTTGTTTCTTGCAACCATTGCATCTCTTAATTTTAAAGCAACCTGTTTTTCCTCTTTAGATGCCTTAAATTTACTGTTCACCTTATATGGTGTTCCGTTTGAAAACAAAGGATTGACAATGGTATTAAGACTTCCCTTATCATCTGCCCATACGCAGAAGGGCAGGCAGAAAAAGGTTGTCATTATCATTATAATTCCAAGTGATAGTGAAATAAGCTTTTTCATAAAATTTCTCCTTTATCGGTTCTCCTTTACTATTTTGCCGCTCTGACAATTGCAGCAGCAGTTTCCTCTACTCTGTTGTTACTGCAGTTTATTACTGCCTGTGCCCATTTATTATAAAGCGGCAGTCTTTCATCGTACATATCCTTGAGTGTTTCGCCGTTTTTCAGTAGTACCCCTCTTGTTGAAAGGTTGCTTATTCTTGACTCCATTGCATCATAGCTTAAATGGAGATAAATGATTTTACCGAGGCTTTTCAAATGCTCCATAGCCTTTTCGGAATAGATAACCGAGCCGCCTGTTGCGATTACCGTTCCCTTTAAATCAAGGGTTAAAATTGCATTTTCCTCTGCTTTTTCAAAATATTCCGTGCCCTCTGTATTAATAATATCCTGCAGACTCCTGCCCTCTAAATTCTGAATAAGCAAATCGGTGTCATAAAAATTTTTAAGAAGCATTTTTGCGGCAACAACTCCGCAGGTTGATTTTCCGCTTCCGGGCATACCTATAAGAACTATATTTGAATTCATTTTTTAACACCCACCTTTTTGCAGAAATCACTCATAGGACATTCATCGCAAAGAGGCTTTCTTGCAGAGCAGACATCTCTGCCGAAAAGGACTATTCTGTGACAAAAATCAGAGCCCTCCTCTACGGGAACAACCTTTTTCAGAGCATACTCTATCTTTTCAGGGTCCTTTACATTTACAAGTCCCAGCCTGTTTGAAATTCTTATCATATGGGTATCAACAACAATGCTTTCCTTGCCGTAAACGTCGCCGACAATAAGATTTGCCGTCTTTCTGCCCACACCGGGAAGTGTGATTAAATCCTCAATATTATCGGGAACCACACCGCCGAATTTATCCCTTACCATTTGAGCCATACCTATAATTGACTCTGCCTTGCTTCTGTAAAAGCCACAGCTTTTGATTATATTTTCAACGTCCTTTATATCTGCGTTGCAGTAATCGTCAAGAGTTTTGTACCTTTCAAAAAGAGCAGGGGTTACCATATTCACTCTTGCGTCGGTGCACTGAGCAGAAAGCCTTACGGCAACAAGAAGCTCAAAGGGATTTGACGCTGTCAGCGAACAAAGTGCATCGGGATACCTCTCTTTAAGTACATCAATAGCCTTTAATACTCTCTCTTTTCTCGTCATATATTTCTCCAAATTAGTTGTTTTTACCTTTTATTTTATCCCAATAAGCTTTAAATGCCTGTTCGTTTTTATTATCACCGAACTCATAATACTTTTTATCCTTAAGCACATCGGGAAGATACTGCTGATAGGTCCAATGATTTGCGTAATCATGGGGATAGATATAATTCTGCCCCTTAATCTCTGCGTCCTCGCCGTCAAAATGCTTGTTCTGAAGCTGTCTCGGGATAGGACCGTAATTGCCTTTTTGAACATCTGCCATAGCTTCATTAATTGCGTTATGGGCAGAATTGCTTTTCGGCGCAGTTGCCACAAGGACTACTGCATCTGCAAGAGGTAATCTTGCCTCAGGCATGCCCACCATCATAGCAATATCCACAGCCGATTTAACTATGGGGATAATTTGGGGATAAGCAAGCCCCACATCCTCGCAGGCGCAAACCATAAGTCTCCTGCAGGCCGACGGCAAATCTCCTGCCTCAAGAAGTCTTGCAAGATAATGGAGTGCGGCGTCAGGGTCGGAGCCACGCATACTTTTCTGATATGCCGAAACAATATCGTAATGCTCGTCACCCTCTTTATCATAGCGGACAGAGCTTTTTTGAGTAAGCTCCTCGGCAATTTCAAGGGTGACAATCTTTTTACCGTCGACAGTCTTTGTAGCAAAAAAACAGTTTTCAACGCTGTTAAGTGCTTTTCTTACATCTCCGCCACAGCCTGTTGCAATCCTCTTGAAAACCTCATCCTCAATTTCAACCTCAACCTTGTATTCATCTGCAAGAATGTCAAAGCCTCTTTTTATTGCAGGGATAACCTCCTCCCTTTCAACTGCCTTAAATTCAAAAACAGTTGAACGTGATAAAATAGCAGGATAGATATAAAAATAGGGATTTTCCGTTGTTGATGCAATAAGTGTAATTTTCCCGTTTTCTATGTATTCAAGCAGGCTTTGCTGCTGCCTTTTATTAAAATACTGTATCTCGTCAAGATAAAGAAGAATACCGTTAGGCGCAGTAAAGGTTCCGATTTCAGCAACGATATCCTTTATATCCTGTGTTGATGCGGTGGTGCCGTTAAGCCTGCGCAGAGCTCTGTTTGTTTCATTTGCGATAATTGACGCAACGGTGGTTTTTCCTACTCCGCTTGGTCCGTAAAATATTAAATTTGGTATATCTCCCGACTCAATCAGGTTTCTAAGTGCCTTACCCTTTGAAAGCAAGTGCTTCTGGCCTACAACATCATCAAGAGATGTTGGTCTTATTCTATCTGCAAGTGGTTTATTCATTCTTATTCTCCATCATCATTTTTGAATAAATACAGCCACAGAAATTCTGCCTGTAAAGATTATATTCCTTTGAAAGCTCTATTGACCTTTTGTAGCCCTCTTTCTTTTTAAAATCAGAGGGCAACCATTTAACACCGATTTCATTTTCAAGACTAAAGCCTATCTCATTTATCTTCTGTGAATTTTTCAGAGGACTGATTGAAAGGGTTGTGCAAAAATAATCAAAGTCGCCTTTTTTAGCCTCCTCGGCAGTTTTTCTCAGCCTCATTTCATAGCACCTAAAGCACCGCTCTCCGCCCTCTCTGCAATCTTCATATCCCTTTGCGATTTTTTCAAAATCGGAATAGTCATAGTCGCAGTCAAGAAAAGAAACTTCATTCTCTGTTTTCATTGAATTGATAAGTCTGATTTGCTCGGCTTTTCTTTTTTCGTATTCCTCTTTGGGAGAAATATTCGGGTTATAGTAGAAAACAGTTATTTTAAAATATTTTGAAAGATATTCTATTGTATAGCTTGAACAGGGAGCACAGCAGCTATGCAGGAAAAGAGAGGGCAGTAAGTCCTCTCTTTTATTAGCGTCAATTATTTTGTCAAGCTCTTTTTGAAAATTTATCTTATTCATCAGCTTAAATAGTTTTTCGGATTTACTCGTCCGCCGTTAAGTCTAACTTCAAAATGGCAATGAGGCCCTGTTGAATTTCCTGTCGAACCGCTTTTTGCTATTGCTTCGCCCTTTTTAACACTGTCGCCCACAGATACAAGAATCGAAGAATTATGAGCATAAAGGGTTACAACGGAACGTCCCGACTTATCCGTGCCGTGATAAATCATAACATAATATCCGTAGCTGTAATCAAGCCTCTTTACAGTTATAACTATTCCCTTTTGAGCCGCCACAACCTTTGAGCCCATTGCACAGGGGAAATCAATACCGCCGTGATATTTGCCGGAGGAATAATTCGGATATCCTGCTGAAATGGAATGGTGCGAAGGAACGGGATATGTCATATTAAGAACGGCATCCGATTTTGAATAGACATCGGAATCATTTTTTTCCTCTGTTTCTTTTTTATTATCTTTATTTGAATTAACGGCAGTTGTAGCCTCCTCGCTTGTTTTAACACCTGCGATAAGGTCCTGTATCTCCTGCTCCACAGCCTCAATAAGCTCGCTGTCCTCGTTTCTGAATTCCGTATACTGCTTATTTTGGGCAGTCAGCTCTGCAAGCAGTCTGTCGCTTTCCGCTCTGTCATTTGCCAAAGAAACCTTTTTATTTGCAATTTCCTGGCTGTTTTTTTCTATTGATTTCTGCTTTGATAAAAGGTCGGACTTTTGTTCATCAAGCTCTGCCTCAACCGCTTCAAGCTCTGTCTTTTTTTCATTAAGACCGTTTTTCTTATCTGTGATTTCAGCCATTTGCGCCTGCACCTGAGCAAGAAGCTCGGAATCGCTTTTTGAAACAGATTTAATCATTTCATATCTTGTAAAGAAGCCCGACAAGTCCTTACATCCGATAAGGGCCGCAAGAATATTAAATTCACCGCTTATGTAGATTACCTTAAGCCTGTAGCAATAAGCCTCATAAACGCTTTGAAACTTATCGCTTAAGGCATCATATTCATTTTGAGCCTTTTCAACCTCTTGGGAAAGAGCGGTCATATTTTCTTCGTTTTTATTAATTTTTTCCATCAGCTCGTCAATTTCAGCCTGAACCTTTGTGTTCTTATTTTCAAGAACTGTCAGCTGTTCATTGACGTAGCCGATTTTTTGGTCAAGAGTGTCGATATATTCTTCCGTAACCTTTGAGCTTTTTTCAAGCTCTGCAAGCTTTTCATCGGTTTTTGCAAGATTTTCTTCAAGCTCTTTTTGCTGTTCTTCAAGTGTTTTCTGCTTTTTAGCGTCAGCCTCACTCGCTACCTCGGTAACAGGGTTTCCCTGTGCATCTGTAACAGCATTTCCGAACTCGTCGGTAACTGTAACTGTCACATCGACTTGCTGTGAGGAAGCAGCAGTAGTAGAGGGAGCCTTTGTTGTAGTTTCCTTTGCTATTGCAAGGGTTGGCACAAAGCACATAGCCGTCATTACCGCAGCCAAAAAGAATGAAAAAAGTTTTGTTTTCAAGTTTATCCCCTTCCGATGAATAAATCATCAGTTATACACAATATAAGCATTATAACACAAACTGCATTATAAATAAACTAACTAACTGTAAATTTTACGGCAAATAGTATTTTGGATTTACACAGTCACTGTATTGAGCAGTCGGAGTTCTTACCTCAAAATGACAATGAGGACCTGTTGAATTTCCTGTTGAACCGCTATAGGCTATCAGCTGGCCCTTAGTTACATATTGACCGGCAGAAACAACAAGACTTGAGTTATGTGCATATAAAGTATATACATAATTTCCTGCAGAATCTGTCTTATCGTGCATTATTACAATATGATATCCGTAGCTGTAATTAAGCTCCTTTGTATAGAAAACATAGCCTGACTCTGCGGCAACAACTGCCGAGCCTGTTGGGCAGGAGAAATCAACGCCTGTGTGACCTTCATAGCCTGCACTTCCGTAATCGCAGGTTATTCTCGTCTGGCTGGGAACAGGATATGTCATACTGAGCCTGTTTGAATTTGCGGTGGTTGGTTGGGTTGTGGTAGCTTTTGTGGTACTGCTTTGAGAATTTTTATCTTTAGTGGTAGCTTGTGTGGTTTCAGCTTTTTTAGTTGTAGTCTGCTTTTCCATTTTCTTCTTGAACTCTTCGGCAGCCTTTGCAATTTCTGCGTTTACTGCCTCAAGCTCTGCTTGATCCTGATTTCTATACTCACTATAGGTCTGAGTATCCTCCTGAAGTTGTCTGAGTAGCTCATCTGATTCTGCCTTTTCGCTTTCATATGCAGACTGTTTTTCCTTATATGACACCTGCTGAGTTTCAAGATTTGCCATGGAGCTTTTAAGATTTTCTTCTGTTTCAGCCAAGGTTTTCTGATTTTCCGTCAACCTTTTCTGCTTTTCCTCCATAGCCGTTTTTGTTTCCGACAGCTCCTTTGCCTGTGCCTGAACAGACTCCAAAAGCTCCTTGTCGGACCTTGAAACACGCCTTATCATTTCATATCTTGTCAGCAGGGTTGAAATATCGGGACAGGTAAGAAGCATTGAAATAACGCTTGTATCTCCGCTGATATAAATTGCTCTGATTCTTTGGCAAAAAAGCTGATAATTGCTGTCAAACTCCGCCTGAAGCTTTACGCTTTTTTCAGCCATTTCCTCCAAATCTATTTTAATCTGTGCAATTTCGGTTTCATTATCCTGCTGCTGCTTTTCAAGAGAGGTTATTTTATTCCTTGAATCCTCTATCTCCTGCTGGGAAAGTCTTAACTCATTTTGCAAATATTTTATTTTTTCATCAAGGGTATTAATATATTCTTCCGTTTCCTTAGACTGCTCACCGAGGGAGTCAAGCTTTTCATTTACTTCCTTGAGCTTTTGCTCAATATACGCCTGCTTTTCCTCCGGTGACATACCCTCGTAATCCTCGGAATAAACGCTGTCATCTGCTGAAACGGTCATTTGCGGAAATGTTGACACTGTAAAAAGGCAAAAAGCCAACAAAACAGCAAATACCCTGAAAATTATACGTTGCTGTCTCATTGACTTCACCTCTTAATCATACAAATACGTATGTATTATATTAAAGATAATTATACGGATTTACTCTGTTACCGTTTACACGGACCTCAAAATGACAATGAGGACCTGTTGAATTTCCTGTTGAACCGCTCTTAGCAATAACCTGTCCTCTTGAAACGCTTTGACCAACACTTACAAGAATTTGACTGTTATGAGCATAAAGGGTTGAAAGTCCGTTTCCGTGGTCAATCATTACGTAATATCCATAGCTATAGGTTAAATGCTGAACAAGAATAACCTTACCTGCCGCCGCAGCATAAACATTTGAACCTGTAGGAACGGAAAAATCTATTCCGCCGTGATATCTTCCGGATGAATAGTTAGGATATCCGGCAGAAACACGTCTGGAATCGGTAGGATAACCAAGCTGACCCGAACCGTTTCCGGTTGAGCCTGCAATTGAACCGTTACCGCCCGAAGCGGCAATAGCAGCAGCTCTGATTTGGTTTTCAACCTCCTGAAGCTGTTCCTGATTTGTTTCAATAAGCTCCATATATTCCGAGGTTTGAGCAGATAGCTTTCTCATAATCTCATTACACTCTGCAGCCTCAGAGTCAAGCTCGCTCTTTGAAGCGTCAATTTCATTAATGCTTTCCTGAAGCTCCTTTTTGTCTGCCTCAAGTGACTTCTTATCATCATTAAGCTCATTACGCTTAACTTCAAGCTCCTGCTTCTTTGCCTCGATTTCCTCCATTTTTGTCATAAGGTCATCAAGAATGGCGCTGTCCTGCTCGGATACAGACTTAATCATCTGCGCCCTTGTAAGCATTGCACTCATATCGGGACAGGTCAAAAGAACCTCAAGGGTAGAAGCCGAGCCTGAAACATACATAGCTCTTAGTCGCTGACAATAAATGTTATATGTTTCGTCAAATTCAGCCTGCTTTTCATCTATTTCAGCCTGAGCCTTAATTATCTCATTTTCTGTTTTTGTAATTTTTTCCGAAACCGCATTAATCTCAGACTGCAAAGCCGCCTTATCATCTTCAAGAGCATCAATTTTATCCTGAAGCAAATTTATTTTTGACTGCAAAGCATTTAGATATTCCTCAGTTTCTTTTTTTTGTGATGAAAGCTCATTAATTTTACTTTGAGCACTGTCTATTTCGCTTTGTATTTTCTCTTTTTCGCTTCTGAGCTCAGAGGTTGACTTCGCCTGAGCTGTCATTCCGAAGGAAAATGAAGCAGCAACAAGAGCAATACTCATCAACACAGACAGGACTTTACTTGGTTTAAACACCACTGATTTCACTGCCTTCCTTATTAAGGTATTTTCTCATTGTGATAAGCGAACCGCCGACACCGCTGACAATACCGATTGCAACAAAAATTCCAAGCATCGGCAAAGCATAATCGGCAAATACGAGAGCCTTAAGTCCCAAGGATTCAATAAGGTCCGCAAATTCCTTGATTGCCAGCTCATAAAGTCCCCAAACAAGACCGAGGCTGATTACGCCCGAGGTTATGCCCAATATAATACCCTCAACAACAAAGGGCAGTCTGACAAATGAATTAGTTGCACCTACTGATTTCATAATGCTGATTTCAAGTCGTCTGCTGTATACGGTAAGCTTGATTGTATTTGAAATAATAAACAGAGAAATTATGAAAAGAACAGAAATGATTACTATGGCAATAACAGAAATACCCTGTCTGATTGCAACAAGCTTTTGAGCAAGATTTTTATTTTCTCTGATTGTATCAACGTGGTCAAGAGCCTTAAGCTTTTCAACAGTTTGGTCAAATTGGTCAAGATTTGTTACGGTAACCTTGTAAGCGTCAGGCAAAGGAATATCGGAGCTAATCTGTGTGAAGAATTCTGCCTGAGCCTCCTCCATTGTTGCAAGCTGTTCAGCCCAAGCTGTTTCTTTTGGAACAAACTCGATTTTCTCAATATTTCCTACAGCCTTGATGTTTGCATCCATTTGGGCAATTTCTTCATCTGTGGTGCCGTCTGCAACATAGACCATTATAACATTTTCCTCTTCAATTCTTGAAAGCAGGGAATCAATATTGAGGAAAATCATTGAAGCGGAGCCGATAAGAACAAGACAGCTCATAAGTACGCATATTGATGCAACTGACATCATTCTGTTGGTCCAGGTATTTCTGAAGCCTTCTTTAATGAGATATTTTAAGCTTGAGCCTGTCATTATTCTTCACCTCCCTGTGCTGTGAGCTTGTCCTCGTTATTTTCTGCATTTGATACAACGTCCTCAAGATTGTCGAAAACGTCGTCAAGCTCAACATTATCAATGGCAACATTCTCCTCAAAGAAGAACATATCCGTATCCTCCTTTGGATTATTGCCTGTAAACTGTGCATGAGTCGGGTCGGGAGTATCGGAAACAACCTCACCGTTTTTAATAACAATAACTCTTCTCTGGAAGGAACGCACAAGGTCGTGCTCGTGAGTTACCATTATTACGGTAGTACCCGCATTATTGATTTTTGTAAGAAGCCCTACAATCTCGTGGCTCATTTCCGGGTCGACGTTACCTGTAGGCTCGTCGGCAATAATAACCTTAGGGTTATTCACAAGCGCTCTTGCAAGAGAAACTCTCTGCTGTTCACCGCCTGAAAGCTCATTAGGATAAGAACGTGCCTTTTGAGAAAGGCCTACAAGCTGAAGAATATAAGGAACTCTTTTTCTGATTTCCTTTTCCTTGGCACCGATAACACGCATTGCAAATGCAACATTATCGTAAACCGTCATTTTAGGAATAAGTCTGAAATCCTGAAAAACAATACCCATTTCACGTCTGTAATATGGCACCATTCTCTTTTTCAGTGTTGACGAGGAATAATCGTTAAAAATAATTTCGCCTTCAGTTGGCTTTTCCTCGTGCATTATAAGCTTTAGGAAGGTACTTTTACCTGCACCTGATGAGCCCACAACAAATACAAATTCGCCGTCCTCAATTTTAATATTGACATTTGACAGAGCGTGGGTTCCGTTGCTGTCGTATACCTTTGATACATTTCTAAATTCTATCACAATTCTTACCTCTTAATTAAAATATGAATTAATAATATATCTGCGAATTAACGCACTTTCACATATACACATTTAATATAATATATCAAGTTATATAATAAATCAAGTTTTTTCTGTTACTGTTTTGTAAACTATGGGATGAAAATGCTGAAAAATTGTGTCAGATATAGAAAAAATAAGTATATTTAGTATATCATTTCCCAAATATAGTTACAAAAAAATAAAAAAGGGTTTGTCGAGATGCCTCCCTTTAACAAGGGAGCCAAATAGGTTTGATGATTTTATCTCGATAAAACCTATTTTACCTGTCTAAATGTAAGAAACTTTCGTAGGGGCAGGTCTCTGTGCCTGCCCGAAAATTTAATTTTGCGGGAGGGGATGGAACCCCTCCCCTACAAATATCAACAACGTTCCTGTAAAATGTAGGGGACGGGTTGCCCGTCCCGATTAATGCGGACAGGTAAAACCCTGCCCCTACTGTATATCAACAATGTTATTTATCCCAACAAATACTAATTTACACAAACAAAAAGCACTTGTGACATTTTACATCACAAGTGCTTTTTGTTATATATTTTCACATCAAATCTACGACTGCGTCGGAGAATTCGGTGGGGTTTTTAAGGTCAAGACCTGCAATAAGTCTTGCTGAATTATATAGGAGCTTCGCATATTTTGCAACTGTTTCATCATCGGCAGATTGAAGCTTTTCTGCTATCGGATGATTTGAGTTTATTTCAAGAACCATCTGTGCCTTTACACCCTGATTTGCACCAGGCATTGAATTAAGTACCTTTTCCATTTCAAGTGAAACATAGCCCTCGGCTGAAAGACTTACAGGGTGTGAGCCAAGCTTATTTGAAAGCTTAACGGCAGTCACCTCACCGTCAAGAGCATTTTTCATCTTTTCAAGCAGATCCTTTGCATCCTCGTTCTTTTTGTTGATGGCTTCCTTTTCTGCATCGGTGCTGAGGTCAAGATCATCCTTGCAAATGTTTACAAAGTGCTTGCCGTCATACTCCATAAGCATCTGAATTGCAAATTCATCAACCTCATCTGTGAAATAAAGCACCTCATAGCCCTTTTCCTTAACCGCCTCTGTCTGAGGAAGGAGTGCAATTTTCTGAGCATTTTCTCCGCAGGCATAGTAAATATCGTTCTGGCTTTCTGCCATTCTGCCTACATATTCTTTAAGAGTGGTAGGCTTATCGTCGGCAGAGGTTTCAAACAAAAGTAAATCCTTTAAGCCGTCCTTTTCCATACCGTAGTTTGCATAAACGCCGTATTTAAGCTGAAGTCCAAAGGTCTTGAAGAATTTCTCGTACTTTTCACGGTCATTCTTAAGCATCTTTGTAAGCTCATTCTTGATTTTCTTATCAATTGCCTTTGCAATAATTCTTACCTGATGGTCCTGCTGCAGAGTTTCACGGCTGATATTAAGAGAAAGGTCGGCGCTGTCCACAATACCCTTTACAAAGCTGAAATAATCGGGAAGCAAATCACCGCATTTATCCATAATCAAAACACCGTTTGAATAAAGCTGTAAGCCCTTTTCATATTCCTTTGAGTAAAAATCATACGGTGCATTTTCCGGAATGAACATCAAAGCGTCAAAGGTAGCCTGTCCCTCTGTTTTGGTATGAATTACTGCAAGCGGGTCGCTGTAATCGTTAAACTTGCTTTTGTAGAATTCGTTATAATCCTCAGCCTTGATTTCGCTCTTTGACTTTCTCCAAAGAGGTATCATTGAGTTAAGGGTGTCAGTGGTTATTTCTGTAATATATTCGCCCTCTTTGTCAGGGTCGGGAACCTGATGGCTCATTTCCATTTGAATAGGATAGCGGATATAGTCGCTGTATTTCTTAACAAGCTCATCAATGGTGTACTCCTCAAGATAATCGGAGTAATGCTCATTTTCTGTATCCTCTTTAATATGAAGAGTGATTACAGTTCCTGCATCCTCTTTATCGCACTCCTCAATTGTGTAGCCGTCAACGCCTGTTGATACCCATTTATGAGCCTTATCGTCACCGAATGCCTTTGACAAAACCTCAACCTTATCTGCAACCATAAAGGAAGAATAAAAGCCTACACCGAACTGACCGATTACGGAAATATCCTCTGCATTTTCGCTGTCGGCATTTTCCTTTTTAAAATTAAGAGAACCGCTTTTTGCGATTGTACCCAGATTGTTTTCAAGCTCCTCATCAGTCATACCGATACCGTTATCGGAGATTGTAATTATTCTGTTGTCCTTGTCAATGTCAATATTGATTTTAAAATCCTCTCTTGACATTTTTACGCTGTCGTCTGTAAGTGATTTAAAATACAGCTTGTCAATAGCGTCGCTGGCGTTTGAAATAAGCTCACGGAGGAAAATTTCCTTGTGGGTATAAATAGAATTAATCATCATATCCAGCAGCTTCTTTGACTCTGCTTTAAATTGTTTCTTTCTCATTTCTGTCACCTTATTTCTTTAATTAGCACTCTCTGCCCTCGAGTGCTAATTACTATTATAGCCAATATTTTCCCTTTGTCAATAGCTTAACAAAAAATTCACAATATTTCTCAATACCTTTGAATGTTGACCTTTTTACATTTGTATAGTAAAATATGGATGAAAGAGAGGTACCTTTTATGGAAACAACAAATGCTAACAAAAAGCAAATGAACAGGCGTTTAAAGAGATTCATTATTTTTGCAGTGGTAATTGCCGTTATTGCAATCATTATAACCGTGCTGGGAAATTACAGGTCAAACCCCGCAGACATTAAATCCTTTGAAACAGACAATCCGTACATATTGGCAGAAACAGATATTTCAGGTCACAGAAGCGGTGGCGGTATTGCCCCCGAGGAAACTATGATGGCTTTCAAAAACTGTGCCGAAAATCCTAATTTCACCATTGACGTTTTTGAATTTGACCTACACATAACAAAAGACAATCAGCTTGTTCTTCTGCATGACGATACCCTCGACCGTACGTCTGACAGCGAGAAGGTTTTCGGTGAGAAAAAGGTACGACCCGAAAACAAAACATACGATGAACTGCGTCAGCTTAATATGGGTGCAAAATTCGAAACAGACGACGGAGAAATGCCCTACGCAAATCTTGAATCCGGCGAAGTTCCCGACGATTTAAAAATACTCAAGGTAGAGGATGTACTTGATTACCTTATGTCAAAGGGAAATTACAAATATATAATTGAAATAAAGAATGACGGAGATTTAGGCAAAAAAGGCGTTGACATTCTTTACAAAATTCTCGAAGAAAGAGGAATTATAGACAGAGTTATCTTCGGCACATTTCACAAGGAGGTCAGCGCTTACGTTGATGAAAACTATCCCCTTTTAGCAAGAAGCACATCTATTCCCGAGGTATTGAGCTTTTGGAAAGCCGCCCTCACCGACAGCGACACCTATGAGCCTCCCTGCAGTGTTCTTCAAATACCCTACTGTGCTCCATACAAGAATTTAGGCTTAAACATCGGCACGGCAAAGGTTATCAACTACGCCCACGAGCATAATATGGCTGTTCAGTACTGGACAGTCAATGACGAGGATGATATGGAATATTTAATCAGTATCGGTGCCGACTGTATTATGACAGACTATCCCGATAAGCTTTACAATGTAAAAAATAGTCAATCCGTAGATTAGCAAATATTCAAATTATGGTTTATAGTGGCGTTTATGTGTGAAATTATCGTAGGGGCGACCAGTGGTCGCCCGCTTATAACGGGCTTGCAATGGGATTCCCCTGTTAGGGGAAATGTCTGCGTAGCAGACAAAAGGGTCTGGCGGCCGCTCCAAGGCAGCCCCTACGATAGTTTGTTGCAGTAACACATTGAAAATTGCGGGAGGGGATGGAACCCCTCCCCTACAAAAACAAACAACGCCATTATTACAAATCAAACGTAGGGGACGGGTTGCCCGTCCCGCGAATAATGCGGACAGGGAAAACCCTGTCCCTACGGTATATTAACAACATTATTTATACCGACAAATACTAATTAAAAGGCTGTGATAAACCTTTAACGGTTTATCACAGCCTTAATATTTGTATTAATTATTTTACAACAACAGATGATGCAGGGATAAATTCGCCGTCAGCTTCGGTATATTCAATACTTACCGTATCACCCTTGCTTATCAAAAGAACCTCCATGCAATCGGTAACCTTAATGTAATAATACTTTCCGTCAACCTTCAAATAATAAACGGTATTTCCGTCATTTACGGAATTCTTTATATCAGTTACTTCGCCTGTTACCGTTAAGGATTTTTCCTTTTCCGGCGGCTGACTGTCAGCATTATTGTCAGCTCCTGTCATATCTGCCTCATCAACGATAACATCCTCTTTATTTACATTATCGGCAACTCCCTTTTCACCGAGGGCGTCAATGTAATTTTCAAGGGCACTGTTAAGTGCTTTAACGTCACTCTTTGCAACATCAAGAAGTCCCGTACCGACAACAGTCTTATCTTCAAGGCTAACAAAGGCATAGCCTTTTACCGTATTACTGTCGCCGTAAAGTGACATAAAGTATGTCGGATTTCCGTCAATGCCAAGTAAAATCGGGAAGGTTGCAAGATAACCGTAGTTCTGTACTGCATCCTGTGCAGACTGCTGTGCAGAAATCTCCATAGCGCCTGCGTTAGGATAATATCTTGCTTCCTTTGTACGCTGATTGCAGAGAATAAATCCGAAGTTTGATGAGTCGGATTCAGAAGATGTAACACCCGTGTATACCCAAACGTCATCATCCATTGCAATATTACCGCTACCTGTTGAAGCAATATTTACGTCATTTTGGAAGATAATTGAGTTCCAAAAGCCGTTTTGAAGCTTACCGTGGTAATTGTACTGTTCAATAAGGAGCGACTCGCTGTAAACAACGTCAATCCAGTTGAGAGAGCTATCCGTCTTGACCTCCTCAATATCGTAATAATTGCTTTCACCGGTAAGTGCATCTGTTATAATTACACCCTTAACATCTGTACCGCCGAAAAGTCCGATTGTCTTTTTAAGCACGGCAGTAATCCAGTATGGATGCATATCATCGTCAATTTCAAAGTTAGGAGTATCAAGCAGCTCCGTAGGATACTGAAAACGAAGATGTCTTATAAGCTTTTCGTTAAAAAGTTCTGTAGGAGAATACTTAATTCCCTCTCCGAATTTTTCAACGCAGTTTACTGCTGTTACCTTCTGACTTACAAGGTCAATTGCCATATAAGCAGGCAAACCGTTTTTAGTGTTATTTATCCATTTAAACACATCTGCATATTCAAGATATGCAACACGATAAGGTGTATTCTTATAGTTAATTTGGGTTGAATTTGAAGAAACCACATACTGACTCTTATACTCGGAAAGCGAACCTAACTGCTGGTCTGCAAGTGTATGAGCTCTTGAAGCATCAAGACGTGGCACCTTATCATAACTGATATCCTCAAAGTCGGTTGAGAAATCACCGTCTTTAATTTCCATAAGCTGACTGTAGGAATGTGCTCTGAAAAGTGTAATACCCGTAAGTGTTCCAACGCCCATAACAACAACTATTACGCCGATTATTGCTATAGGAACTATCGACTTTTTCTTCACATATTCTTTTCTTTCAATCTTTTTATTCGCTTTGCACACAAGAGCAAAAGATACTATAAATACAGCGACAAGCAAAATCAGAAAAATATAAAGCTGTGAATCGTGGAAATTAAGTGCAGGAAGCATCATATAGTATGCACCGGCACCTACAATGATTGTTATTAAAAGTGAGATAAGTATACGAAGCGGCATTTTATCGGGCTTAACAACCGCCTCAACCTCATCACCTTTAGGCCATTTGATTTTTTCTTTGAATTCGTTGATAACCTCATCGGCATCATAATCCATATTTGGTATGTTGTCCATATAAGTTCTCCTTACTTAATCTTTCAGCACATAAAACTGTTTTACAATTATACATTATATAATACATTTGTGCAAGACAATATAAAAAATATAACAAAAATTTAAAAAACAGCCCTGAAAACAGGGCTGTTTAGTGATTAGTTTTAATCTTAAATTAGCCGATAAGAGTTACGCCCTTACTGCTCATAAGATAATCTGCTGATGCAGGGTAGCTCCACTTCATTGTGATATCAAGGCTTGCGCTCTTATCCTTGATAACAAGAATGTTAGCATGTGTTACTGATACATATGCTTTCATAAGGTATTCAGCCTTAACGATTTCCTTAGTCTTAGTGTCAATAGTAACAGTTGCAACACCGTTCTTATAGTCAACTATACAGTTATCAGCTGTTGTGCCCTGTGACCAGCTAAGCTGGCTGATGCTGTCAACAGTTGCATCGATTGCACCAAGTGACTGGAATACGTGACCCTGAGCATCCTTGCCGGGCATACTCATATTAACAGCCTTAGGCTGAAGCTGAATTGTGATTGTTCCGTCGCCGTTGTCAGCAACATTAGCGGCAAGGATATCTTCAGGAACAAGTCTGCTTGTTCTGAGAGATTCACCGTTACCGTCCCACTCATCTGTATCAAGGTCAGGATTTCTGTTTGTACTTGGTACAAGGCCATTAAGACCGGGATGATAAAGACTGCCTACGATTGAAGGAACAAGGCTATCAATCATTGAGTTTGAAGAACCGTCAATCTTGATGTTACCAACCTGAAGATCCTCTTCACCGAGAAGCTTATAATAAGTTTGAGTGCTGCCGTCCTTTTCCTTATACTGACATGTCAAGGTCTTTGAATAATCATAAGCCTCAACATAGTAATTAACAATATCATCAACGCTCTGGAAATCAACACCGCCGTATGTACCGGCAACAAATTCGTCAATTACTGATGAATCACCGTCAGCTGCTCCGGCATCTGTTGCAGCATCTTCACCGTTTTCCTTCCAGCTACCATCTTTAATCTCATGGATAGCCTGAATGGCACCGTCTGTTACATAATTGATTTTTGCACATCCTGCAAATGAGCTTGCAATAAGACCTGTTGCAAGCACAAGGCATAAGCCTTTTTTAACATATTTATTCATTTTCAGGGTTCCCCTTTCAAAATTGTACATATCCGTTTCTACAAAACGTCACATACTAAATTTATATTAAAATGGCAAAAAAGTCAATAGAAAATTAAAAAATATATAACTATTTTTTAATATTCCTCACAATATTACGATTTTGATTGAGATTTTTTCATCAATATGATATAATTTTTATTATTAATGCAGTTCAAAGAGACAGGAGGATATAAAAATGAGATGCAAAAACTGCGGTACAGAAAATGACGACAACAGATATATATGTGAAAACTGCGGTTCCCCTCTTTACGATGAGGATAATATAGATATCAATAATGACAGTGAAAAAACTCAAACCTTTAAAGCTGTCAACAGATCTGATAATTATGAACGTGAAGCTGAAGCTGAAAGGGCCTCAAGGGCAGGATATACAGATAATAATTATGGTGATAAGCCACACGCTAACTCTAACGACGACAAAGCTGCAGATAAAAAAAGCATAATAGTAATTGCCGTGCTTGTCGTTGTTCTTATTGCTATTATTGCTTCAATTGTAGCTATTGCCAACGGCAGAAAAGATGATGATAAAGCAGAAACAGGTTCTTCTGAGCTCACAAAAATTTCCTCTGTTGCTTCTACTGAAGATACAACCGAAAGAGAAATAACAACAGAAAAGGAGACCGAAAAGACCACTGAGAAAACTACAGCCCAAACTTTATGGATTATAAATACAAGCAGCAGCGGAGGCGGTGAAACATCAGGCGACGGAAAATATAAAAACGGCGACAAGGTTACACTTACGGCTAAAGCAGACGACGGCTACGTATTTGACGGCTGGTACTCAAACGGTATCAAGGTCAGCAACAAAACAAAATACACATTTACCGCTAATGAAAACGCAAGCTTTTCGGCAGTATTCAATCCTGTTGAAACTACAGCTGCACCAACCGAGGCTCCTACAGAAGCACAGGTTACTTCAGAGGCACCAAGCGTTGTTTTCGGAGAATAACAGTAGTTGAGGGTGTTTTTATGAATAAGAAGGAATATGCAGAAAGCCTGTTTAAATCAGGCTATAACTGTTCACAATCGGTTGCAGTTGCCTTTGCCGAAGAAACAGGACTTGATAAAGAGCTTGTTGCCCGTCTTACCGTAGGCTTTGGGGGCGGTGTAGGCAGAATGAGAGAGGTCTGCGGTGCAGTATCAGGTATGGCATTTGTAATTTCTGCTCTGTACAATGAGGATAAGGGCAACATTTACAAAAGAGTACAAGAGGTTGCAAATGAGTTTCGCAAGGAAAACGGCTCAGTAGTTTGCCGAGAGCTTCTCGGTCTTTCAATAAACGGTGCCGATTCACCTGTTCCCGAACCAAGAACAGATGCCTATTATAAAAAACGACCTTGCGTAGAGCTTGTAGGTATGTCTGCAGATATACTTGAAGGATACATCAAGTCTCACCCATACAAATAAATTAAAAAAAGTGTTGCATTTTTCAATATAATGTGGTATATTAACAAGGCACAAAAATCAAGTGCCTTGAATATGCGCTGCTAGCTCAGTTGGATAGAGTGACTGGCTACGAAACGCAAGGTCGATTTGTGTACAAATTGCTAACAACTTAATATTTTTGCTTATTCGCGCTGCTAGCTCAGTTGGATAGAGTGACTGGCTACGAAACGCAAGGTCGATTTGTGTACAAACTGTTAACATTTTAATATTTTTGCTTACTCGCGCTGCTAGCTCAGTTGGATAGAGTGACTGGCTACGAACCAGTAGGTCGAGGGTTCGAGTCCCCCGCAGCGTGCCAATAAACCGATATAGACTTTTGTCTGTATCGGTTTATTTTTATGTTGTGGGGAGTGCGAGAACCCTCTGTTTATCGGGTAAATAGGTGCAAAACCATTACAAAAACTGACGCACTACCGTACGACAGTTTTTGAAAGGAGAAACAATTGAAGTGATTATTAACAAATGCTTGCATTTGTTTCAATCACGGAAATTGTTTGGACGCTCACCCGCAGCGTGCCATTATAAATGTATATAATCTGCTTTTTCACTTGTTAAGATTTACAACACAATTAAGCCTAAAAATATCATTTTGACGCCTAAATGACTCCCACTGAATTATTTTACAAAAACTGACGCACTACTGTACGGCAGTTTTTGAGAGGAGAAACATATGTAGTGATTGTTAATGATTGCTTTAGCAATTATTCTAATCACGGAATATGTTTGGACGAGACGCCCATTTGACTCTAACTAAAATATTTGACATTATAATTATTACCTATCGCAGTATTGTTGTATTGTAAAAAAAATGTTGAAACAAGAAACAAATTCTGATACTATATTGTTAGGGTATAATTACTGTATTCATAATCATTTATAAGGAGATTAAAACATGGCTCTTATTGAATGTCCAAATTGTAAAAAGCAAATCTCGGACAAGGCTTTATCTTGTCCGGCTTGTGGAGTTCAAATAAATCATGATGTAAGTCAACAAAAAGTGTGTTGTGAATGTAACACCTTGTTATCTATTGATGATAAAACTTGTCCAAACTGCGGATGTCCCGTTGAAAACGATAATACATCAACGCAAAAAGTTGAGGTTACAAATATCAAACTAAACAAAATGAATAAACAAAAGAAATCTGTTGTTATTGTATCTTTAGTTCTTGTTATAGCAATAATTGCAGGCATTTTGGGTTATTCTGCTTATTCAAAACAGAAAAGGATGGAAGAATATCAAAAAAATCTATCCCTAGTTACATCAACAATGTTACTTGGAGCAGTAAATGCCGAAGATGCTGCTAACTTAATTCATGATGTTTGGTATAATACTATATATGAAGAATATGATTCAGAAACCGACAAATACACCAGAAGTTCTGGATATGGTTTTAATGATGATTTTAATGATTCTCTTCAAGCGTTGTTTGCAGACAGTAGTTTTACAGAACAAATAAACGAGATAGAAGAAAATCAAGAGTTAGTTAATTCATTAATGAAATCATTAACAAATCCTCCGGAAGAATATACAGATGCTTATTTATCCATAAAAGAATTATATGATGTTTATTTAGATTTAACAAATTGTGCAATTAGCCCAACTGGTTCATTAACAACTTTTACAAGTACTTTCAATGAAGCAGACACTAATTTTGCAAATGCATATGATTCTATAAAAATGTATGTAGATTAGTATGTTGTTATCACACTAAACAATTTTAAATTAGGCTCAAGGATTGTGTGTTCCTTGAGCCTTTTGTTATGCCGAGAAATGTATGAGCTTGTTCTTTCGTTTGTTTTCGGTTTCGGCTATTAGATTACCCATTGCTGTCGCAACCGTCTGTTGCATGTTGTCCGTTACATGCATATAGGTGTTCATTGTGAACCCTGCGTCCGTATGACCGAGCATGTG
>JBJFHZ010000004.1:0-4854 GCA_051894075.1 Eubacterium sp. | reverse complement strand
TTAGCGGAAACATAATATATCTGCTTTGCAGATGTACTATACAAATACTAATTTTTTGCTAAATCAAATTAATTATTTAACAACAGTTCCGATAGTGTTTGGAGCCATTCCTGCGGCATTAGCCTCGTCTGTGTCAATGTGCATTGCAAGAGCATATGAGTCTGATACTCTTACAACAACATCACCGAAGGTAAGATTTCTGCCGTTTGATGTAGGAATTTCAACTGAAACGATTTCTCCGTTTGTAAGTCCCATTTTTTCAGCGTCGGCAGTAGTTGCGTGGATATGTCTTTTAGCGGCAATAACGCCCTCCTTAAGTTCAACCTCACCTGCCGGACCCACAAGCTTACAGCTACCTGAGCCTGCGATGTCACCGCTTTCTCTTACAGGTGCATCAACACCGATTGAACGGGCGTCTGTAAGTGAAATTTCAACCTGTGTAGCATTTCTTACAGGACCGAGAATTGATACTGCAGGGAATTCGCTTTTAGCGCCGATTACTTTTACTCTTTCATTGCAGGCATACTGTCCCGGCTGTGAAAGCTCCTTTTTAACAGTAAGCTCATAGCCCTTACCGAAAAGAGTTTCCAAATCCTCCTGTGAAAGGTGAACGTGTCTTGCGGATATTTCAACTAATACCTTGTTTTCCATAAGTTAATCTCCTTATTATATAACAAATTTTTACTTTTAATATTTTATACCTATTCTCATTGTTTTTCAATAGTAATTTTGATATAATGTATTTGGTGATGAAAAATGACATTAGATGAGCTTGAAATTAAATGTAAAAGCTGTACAGCCTGCGAGCTTTGTCAGGGCAGGACAAACCTTGTTTTCGGCGTCGGAAAAAAGGATGCCAACATTATGCTTATCGGTGAAGGCCCCGGCGAAAACGAGGATTTACAGGGTCAGCCCTTTGTAGGCAGGTCAGGTCAGCTTCTTGACAAATTCCTTGCAAGCGTTGACCTTTCAAGAGATAAGAATGTTTATATTGCAAATATGGTCAAGTGCCGTCCTCCTCATAACAGGGACCCAAAGCCTGAGGAGCAGGATATGTGCATTAAATGGCTTCGGGAGCAGTTTAAAATTATTCAGCCGAAAATTGTTGTTTGTGTTGGCAGAATATCGGCACAAAGGCTTATTGACAAGGACTTTAAGGTAACGAAGCAGCACGGTGAATTTATCGACAAAAACGGTACTCTCTTTATGGGAACCTATCACCCTGCGGCTATACTCAGAAACCCTAATAATAAGGAGCTTGCCTTTGGCGACTGGCTGAAGGTTAGGGAAAAAATTGAGGAATTAGGATTAGAAATTTGACTTAATTGCCTAAATAAAACAAACTTTCGTAGGGGCAGGTCTCTGTGCCTGCCCGAAATTTTAATTTTACGGTAGGGGATGGAACCCCTCCCCTACGATGGTTTGTTTATTTTTCTTTACTGCTTCTTTACTTTTTCTTTGATGTGTTTTTGAAATCCTGTGCTTTAATATGTACAAAGGGTAATGAAGATTTTAGATTTACGGAGAAAAATTATGTACAATGTACTTGTGTGTGATGACGACGAGGCTATCCTTGAGTCATTGAGAATTTATCTTGACAATGAGGGCTATAATGTTTTGACAGCGTCAGACGGCTTTGAGGCTTTGAAAAAGGTTAAAGAGAACGAAATCCACTGTGTTGTTCTTGATATTATGATGCCTAATCTTGACGGGCTCAAAACTACGCTTAAAATCAGAGAAAGCTATAATTTTCCCATTATTCTTTTATCTGCCAAAAGCGAGGACACCGACAAGATAACAGGTCTTGGCTTCGGCGCAGATGATTATGTGACAAAGCCTTTTAATCCGCTGGAGCTGGTGGCAAGGGTAAAATCTCAAATTAGGCGCTATGTTATGCTCGGCAGTATAACCATAACGAAAAGTCAGCTTGTAACAGGTGGTATCATTCTTGACACCGACACAAAGACTGTTACAGTTGATGGTGATGAGGTTAAGCTGACCCCTATTGAATACAAGATACTTGAGTATCTTATGAGAAATATGGGTAAGGTTTTGTCCTCCTCGCAGATTTATGAGGCAGTATGGAATGAGCCGTCATACACAAGCGAAAAAACAGTTACCGTACATATACGAAATATCCGTGAAAAAATCGAAATAAATCCGAAGGACCCCAAATATATTAAGGTGGTGTATGGACTTGGATACAAATGTGAAAAAATTTAAGTACAGTACATTTAATAAAATTCTGTGCGTCATAATCTGCCTTGCAACCTTTGCTGGCTCGGCAAGGCTCATTTCAGGTATGTTTTTTTCCGTGATGTATCAGGAAGAGCCTATAGTTGAGGCTGAAAAAATCGAACATCCATGGACAGCAACTGTTGATTTCAGAAATCTGCTTAACAACGATTTAAGCAAGATTTATGAAAACACCATACGTGATGCCGAAAGAGTAAGATACAAAAAATTAATTGCAGAGAAAAAAGACGAGGCTGTTCAAAAAGCACTTGAATACAGGGACAAACAGATTGAAAGGCGTATTGAAAATGACGAATACTATGGTGAATATGGTGATGACGTTTATTTAGGCGATTATCAATGCGACATAGATTCGTTGTGCTTGTACCTTCCGGTTTACAGTGACGATAATGAAGCTTCCCTGTCCCAAACATATGATAAAGAAGCAGAGGAACGGCTTTATGAAATGTTTGAGTGGGTAGTATATTCATCAAGGCAATCAATCTCTGCCGATTTAAACTACATAGCCTATCTTAACGGTAAGGTGACATGCTCCTCTCTTACAAGCTCAAAGCAGGCTGAATTCAACAAAAACGATGTAAAGAATAATAATGATTATTACATTGCAATAGAAAATTCCAAGCTTACAGACTGCAAGGGTATAGAAAAGGAAATTGCCCAAGCTGTATGTGAACAGACTGTTTATAACACAAGCTACAAGGATGTTGACATATATTTATATTTCGATGAAGATGATTTAAGCAGTGGTGTATTGTCGTATATCAGCTTTGATGAAAGCAAAGTTTACGCCTATTCACAGCTTAAGGATTTCGATTCCTTTGCTCATACGTATGAGAGCTCAAAGGTAATCGTTATCCCTATTGCCATAGCACTGCTCATAATCAGCTTTATCTGTGGCTTTTACTATTTCAAAATCAGCGGTAAAAAGGATAAGGATGATTTTGCAAGGCTACGTTTTACCGATTATCTGCCCTTTGAATTACAGCTTGGTGCAGGATTTGGCATAGGCTTCGGTATGATAATGCTTTATGTGATGATTTATGAACGTTTCACATTTAATGCCTTTTCCTTGCTGATAGTTTGGGCAATGACAATCGTTGCGGTAGTTATTCAGATTGCGCTGTTTTGCATCTGCTCGGCAAATGCAAGATTTGCAAACAGCGATAAAAAGTTTTACAAGCATTGCATTTTGTTCTGGCTTTTCTTCGGATTATGGAAGGCTATTGTATTCATATTCAGGCTTGATAAGAAAATCTTTAGAAAGCTTAAGGCAAGTACAAAGCGTACATTTAAAGCCTTTACATACAAGCCCGGTAATTTCAGGAAAAATGTAATTGCGCTGACAATAATTTATGCAGTAGCAAATTTGATTGTATTTGCAGGAATTGTTCTGCTTTTCATAATATTTATTGACACAGGCGGCTTGGAAATTATACCCATAATTTTTGCAATAGGAGATTTGGCTGGTAATATCCTTATTCTCCGCAAGGTACTTGAATATGTCAAAAATCTCGATATGATTATTACTGCAAGCTCACTTCATCAGGATATTGCCGCTCAGCTTGATACCTTGCCCGAGTCCTTACGGGTTCTTGCGGAAAGTATGAAATATACTAACGCCGAATTACAGCAGGCTATCAACAAGGCGGTTAAGGACGAAAGACTTCGTACAGAGCTTATAACTAACGTTTCCCACGATTTGAAAACTCCGCTGACATCAATTATCACCTATGTTGACCTGCTTTCAAAATGTGATATTAATGACGAAAAGGCGAAGGAATATATCGCCGTTCTTGACGAAAAGGGTGCAAAGCTGAAAAGGCTTATTGACGATTTGATTGAAGCGTCAAAGGTAACATCCGGAAACATTACGGTTAATGCGTCGCCTATGAATTTGTCGGAGCTTTGCCTGCAGGCAACTGTAGACGCCCAGCCTGACTTTGAAAAGGCAGGACTTGACCTTATTGTCAAGCAGGGAGAAACACCGTCGACCATATTTGCAGACGGTGCAAAGACCTTTAGAATTATCGAAAACCTCCTGTCAAACGCAAAGAAATACAGCGCAAAAGGCTCCCGTGTATACGTCAGCGTATATGATGAAGGGGATAAGGGCATATTTGAGATAAAGAATATTTCGGCTCAGCCTCTTGATATTTCAGCAGATGAGCTGACGGAACGCTTTGTCCGTGGCGACAAGTCAAGAAATCAGGACGGCAACGGCTTGGGACTTTCAATTGCAAAGGAGCTTTGCCGAGTTCAAAACGGCAATTTAGAAATAACCATAGACGGCGACTTGTTCAAGGTGAAGGTAAAGCTGCCGAAAAACAGTTAATCTTTTCAAATTAATATTTATTGCGATAAATAATGTTATTGATACACTGTAGGGACAGGGTTTTCCCTGTCCGCATTATTCGGGACGGGCAACCCGTCCCCTACAAATATCAACAACGTCGTTATTACAAAACAACCATAGGGGCGACCATTGGTCGCCCGCATATAACGGGATTGCAATGGGATTCCCCTGTTAGGGGAAATGTCTGCGTAGCAGACAAAAGGGTCTGGCGGCCGCTCCAAGGCAGCCCCTACGAAAGTTTGATG
>JBJFHZ010000003.1:0-25242 GCA_051894075.1 Eubacterium sp. | reverse complement strand
GCTTTCAGTGTTTGCATTTCCTTTGGTGCATCCTTTGGCAGTTGTACCTTTCGGCAGGGATTTGAGTCTGTCAAGCCTTCATCCTCTGCTTTTTGCAGGCAGGTCTGCAATGCGATTTTAATATCCTTAACCGTCTTTGCCGACAATCCCTTGCCTTTCTTTTCAACATTTCTTGTTCTGCCGCTTGTGTACATTTTCATTAGGAATTGCTGACAGGATACTGTTGATATATCTTTGATTTTCATAAAGCAAGATAAATGAATTTTTGTTATAAAACTAATTACGGTGAAATAAATAAAACTGAAAATCTTGCAAATGCAAATACTAAAAGAGTAGTTACATATTTCAAATATGGTGAATATTAGTATTATCTGCATAAAGGACTTGCATCTTAAAAAAGTTATAAGTATAATTATAGTTAGTCTTTGTAAGGAGTGTTTCCATGAAAAAAATTTTTTGTATTTTTTTAATTTTTGCAATGTGTTTAACATTCGCAAGTTGTAAAGAAGATGCCGAAAAAGACAAAGTCAGCAAAGCGAACGACAAAAATGATATTATGCAAACTGTTGATATTAATAATAGTACCGTAAAAGCAGACAGTTATGATATGAACATTAAATTAGATGATGTAACCAAAACATTGAGTGGAACAGCTACAATTAAGGTGACTAATAATACATCGGATATTATAAAAGAACTGCATATTAGGAATTATGCAGCATCTTTAACTTCGTCAGAGGTGACTGATTTTAGAATTAACGACGAAATCTTGAATTATTCTAAAGCCGAAGAAGACAATTCTATTATAACGGTTACTTTAAACACAGACTTATCTCCCAAAGAAACCACCACAATAAACATGCAATTTAATTCAACTATACCCAAAAAGCAAAATAGATTTGGATATACTGAATTTGAAGAATATACAACTTATAACCTATCTTTCTGTTTTCCGGTTTTATCTATGTATTTTGATGGTATATGGTATGACCACCCTTATTCAGACTCTTCATCAGAGCCAAATGTTTCCGCTGTTTCCAATTATACTGTTACTGTTGATGCACCAAGCGGTTATTCAGTTATTGCCACAGGAAACGAAGAAACAAACGGAAACATCACAAAGATAAACGGTAAAAACTGTAGAGAATTTGCTATGATTATTTCAAACGGGTTAAGCGTATCAACAAATACAGTTTGTAACACAAAAATTAACTATTACTATTTTGATTACGCAGGAAATAAAAATTTTAATAACAGTCTATGTAATGCTGCCGTAGAGTCCTTTGAACTATATAATAATTATTTTGGTGAATATATTTTTAATGAATTAGATGTAGTACAAACATTTATGAACTCTGCAATGGAATATCCCGGTTTAGTTATGATAGGACTCCCAGATTTAGGGAAAGACAATTTAAAAGAAGTAGATAAATACCGAGAAGATCCAAAGGATGAAAAGAGTAAAGTGGCACACGAGGTATCACATCAATGGTTTTATTTTGCGGTAGGAAATGATCCATATCTTGAGCCATGGTTAGATGAAGGTTTTGCGGAATATAGTGAAGACATACTGTATGCAAAAAGTCAAATGAATGAATCACAAATTGATGAATTAAATGATTTTATGTCGGACTATATTACACAAATTGCTAAAGATAAATATATCATAAACAAAAGTTACCCAAATTATAAAGGAGACTCGGAGACTTACTCCTCATATGTGTATGAGGGAGGAAAAATGTTCTTGTATGAACTATGCAATATAATGGGTGAAGAAATGTTTCAAAACGCAATGAGAGAATATTACGAAACCTATAAATTTAAAATAGCCAATACCGAGTCTTTTATAAATATTATTAAAAAATACAATTCGAGTAATGAAATAAATACAGTAATTAATAAATACATTGCATATTGAACAACAGTATACTGAAAGCACATAATAAGTATTAAGACAGGGATACCGTAAATTTCACGGTATCCCTAATTTTTTTGTCTGTTTAAGCAAGTGATTGATGCTTTTTGAGCTCGTTGTATCACTCAAGCGTTGGTGATTTGTTTCAAATACCTCGTCTACCATGTGTTAATAGTGATAAGTCATCATCCTTTGGTCTAATGTTTCCATACCATAGTTCTTGAAGTATATTCATAAATAATCAACTCCCTTGCAGTACCACAACATACCACAAAGGAGTTAGAATATCCAGATGATTTTTCAATATCTGTGTCGATTACAATGCTATGAAAAAATAATATAAAATAGACTTAGCATATATCCAAGAGAGCCGGTAATATAAACAACATCTTGATATATTAAGATATTACAATCCTCTGTATTTCATTTGGATTAATACTAAGGTTGATTGTTATATAACCGTTGTCGTAATGATAGTCAAGTGCCTCATTAACAGGTGCGGATTTTTCCTTTATTTCTTCAAGCTGATTAGGTGTTGGCATTTGAGGACTGCCCATATTCTGCCATAGGGCAAGAGGATTAGCGTGGGTATCGTCAATTCTGTTCAGTATGACATTGTTAGGCTTTTCCGTTTCAATTTTAATTTCAATTTCCCTGCTAATGTTTGAAGTATTAAAATCAAGCATTGAGGCAATAATATGTATTTCATTTTCGTTTTTGAAAATTGCCAAGTCAACATCATCATTTTGAGGGATATCGTAACAGGTGTTTCCTGCTTCGTTAAGATATTGAAGTGCGTAGTATGTAGGCTTTTTAATACCCGACTGCGTCATTAAGCCAAAGCCGCCGTGAAACTCCTCGGGGAACTGATGAAACTCCTCGAATAAATCCGAAAAGCACCAAACTGACGAGCCGTCAATGCTATCCTGCGAATTAATAATTGTGTGCAAATCGTAGCAAGCCTGCATAGAGGTGTCATTGCAGGGTGCGGAAAATGAGGCGCACATATTCCATTCCGTGTAGTATAACGGCAAATCTCCCACAATCGCCTTAACATTTTTTGAGCTTTCAACAAGTGCGTTTTTATTAAGGGTTTTCGGTGCATCGTTTACGCCCATAAATTCACGGAAGAAATCAAGAATATTGTCGTGATTTAATGCATTTTTCTTTTTTATTCCTGCAAAAATATCTGAATTAAGGCTAATACCCTTTTCGGTGTTTTCTATTCCGCCGATAGGGTCTCCGGCGTACTGATGGGTTGACACAAAATCAACAGGAGTATTTGTTTTTTTACAATATGCAAGAAATTCCTTTATCCATTTACTGCCGGAGGTTGCAGGACCGCCTACTTTAATTTCTTTATCAACAGATTTAACTGCATTTACGGTGGCGGTATAAAGCCTGAAATAATCCTTTTGACTTCCGTCAAAAAACACAACAGGTAAATCAGGCTCGTTCCAAACCTCAAAGTGCCAGCTTTTTATTTCTTCTTTGCCATAGCGGTTAATTAAAAACCTGATAAAATCTTTAATATAGCTCTGCCATTTTTCAAGTGCTTTGGGCATACAAACAATAGGCTTGTAGAAAAACGAGCCCTTTGCAAATTTGAATTTTGCAAGATGCTTTGGCATAAAGCTAAGCTCAACAAATGGCTTCATACCTGCACTGATGATGTTGTCGTATGCAACGGCACATTGACGAAAGCTTTGCTCCCTGTAAGAATTAGAAAAAGGAAATGGCATAATATCCGTTGCCCTTGTGATTGTGTGCATACAATCATCAAAAATTCCGTGAAAGCGAACTCGCTCAATACCTAAATCCTCATGAATTTGTTTTAACTGATTAGTATAATCGTGCCTAAGTGCATAGCTTGCGTGGGCAGAGCCTACACAAAATTTCCAATGATGGTTAAATTCTTTTACAGGAGTATTTTTATCAATAATTATTTCCATTAATCCCACTCCGTTCCTGTTACTTTATCAAGGTCAACACCCTTTGTGTCGTGTACCCTTGTCATCATAACGATAAGTGACGCAACCATACCCGGAATTGCAAGGCAAAGGGTGATAATTGGAACATAGGTGTTGCCGAGAACTGTAATCAGCGGTAAGCCGACACCGTAGGCAACAACATATCCAACGCCCATCATCAAAAACTGTGCAGAAAGAATTGACGAACGCAGATTAGTGGGCGACGATTCGGAAATCATAATACCCGTTAAATCGGAGGTGCCCCAGTATCCGCCCACAGCCGCACCGCAGCAGATACCCACAAGATAGGGCGACCAGCTCAAATTCGAGCCTACGGTCAGCAAAACAAAAGAAATAACGGTAAGCGCAGTCATACATATTGCACTTTTCTTTCTACCTATTGCGTCTGCAAAAAATCCGACAAAAAGCTGAGCAAGGGCACTGCCTATGGGGAACATAAATAACGCAGTTGTTACGGGACCTACACTTGCGGAATTGAGTGCTGTTTCCAAATCAACATTACTGCCTGCCATAATGCCCTTGGCAAATCCGTAGGACATAACCACCTGATAGTGCATTGTTATAATTACGCCGAAATTGCAAAGTGCAGTTGCAATAAATACCCAGCGAAGCTGTTTATGGCTGAATGCAAATTTTAATCCCTTGATAAATCCGCCCTGAGCGTCCTTGCTCGTTTTATCTGCCTTTGCCTGTGCAATTTCCTCATCACTCATATGCAGATAAGCAAGCCGTGACTCAATAAATGCATCAGTTTCTCTTGCCAAAAGAAGTGCAATAAAAGAAGTTATAAGTCCGACAACGGCAGGAACAAGATATACAACTCTCCACTGTGATGAATCAGTCATCAGCACCTTTCTCATTAACGGAACAAGCATAATACCGACGGTGGCAACGCATTTTATAGTTGAATAAATCTTCGCTCTGTGCTTTGCAGGTGCCGACTCCATAACATAAACCACCTGCATATCGTGAGGCACAAAAAAGAAAATAATCGTTGCGCCCACTATGTATAAAGCAATTCCGTGAGATAAAGCAATTATCAGCATACCGAGGCTCATACCCAGAGTATTTATCACAAGAAACAGCTTTCTGCCGAACCTGTCGGACAGGGGCTTATAGAATATTGACAAAGCCTGAAACGGTATGGCAATAAAGCTGACTATGTCAAGCATACCAACGCTTTTTTCACCAAAGCGTGACATCAAATCATTTGCAATTTCCGTTTTCATCAGCGTACCGATTTGAGATGCGATTTCATCGGTTACATAAACAAGGCTTACAATGAAAATCAGATATATGAGATAATAGCTTTTCTTGGGTCTCGCCTTTTCACGCTCCCACTTTTCAATTTCCTTTTGCTTTCTTAAAGCCTTTTTTTCAAGCCTTTCAGGCGTCATTTCCTTTGTTTTCATATTAACCCCTCCGTTGTTTCCATTATAACGCAAACGCTTAACAAAATAAATATATAATTTAGAATTGATTCTTAAACAGACGGCTGCATCCTGCGAAAATTTTAGCCCACAATTATCAACCATTGTGGGCTATGACTTATTCTAAATTGAGAAAATCCTTTCTGTAATCAACGCCAAAGGCTTCGGCAAGGGTTTTCATATCCTCGTCCTTGATTGTGTTTACTCTGGGCAGATGTGCGGTGAGCATATAAATCTGTGCCGCCTTTTCAACAGTTTCAATAAGTCCGAAGGTTTCGTCCATTGTTTTTCCTGCGCCGTAAATTCCGTGCATACCCCAAATAACAAGGCGAAATTCCTCCATTTTCTTGGCGGTTGCCTCGCCTATTTCGTTAGTACCGCAAAGCATCCAAGGGAGAACGCCGACACCGTCGGGAAATACAACAATACATTCGGTGCACATTTCCCAAAGTGCGTGGGTTATTGTCTTTTCGTCAAGGTTAATAACATAGTTCATTGCAAGGGTATTTGTTGGATGAGAGTGCATAACAACTCTGTTTTCGGGATCAACCTTTAACCTTGCCATATGGCTCATAAGATGTGCCGGAAGCTCACTTGTGAATTTTCCGCCGTCTGCATATCCCCACAAAAGCTCTGCCGTTGTGCCGTCCTCGGCAATACGGATGATACCTAAATTGTTTTCAGGGTCTGCTTCAACATTTTTAAAATATTTGCCTGTACCTGTAACGATAAAGATTTTACCGATAAGGTCCTTTGCATCAAAGCCTGTCGGAATAGTGCGAATAACATTATCTAAATCAAGGTACTGAGCTACCTCATCGGTATCAAGCATATAACTGATATTACCGCCGTTTCGCTCGTCCCAGCCGAGACAGTACATATTAGCGGTGGTCTTTTTCATTTCCTCCACAAAGGGTGCAGTTAATATATCCTTCATCTCTTTAACAATACCTCTTTTTCATATTCTTTAACCTCGCTGAGATAATCGGCGGGGATTTTTTCACTTTCAAGATACTCTGCCCAAATATCTCCGAAAGGTGCGGTTTTAAGCTCCTCCTGCAACACCATAAGCTCGGTCATATTATTGCTGTCTTGTAATTCCTTAAGCTTGTCATTCGGCTGTAAAAGAGCAAAAAGCAAAGCCTTTTGAACACTTCTTACACCTGTTACCCATGCAGAAATACGGTTGATGCCGGCGTCAAAATAATCCGTTGCAATAAACACTCTGTCGAGTGCATCATTGCGGACAATCTCCTTGCATATTTCCTTTGTTTCATCATCAAAGAGAACAACATGGTCGCTATCCCAACGAACAGGACGGGTAATATGCAAAGCAATTTTCTCGTTAAATAACAGCAATGATGAAATTTTATCACTAACCATTTCGGTAGGATGATAGTGTCCGTTATCCATAAGGGGTGTAATGCCTGCTCTGTCGGAATATGACAGGCAAAATTCGGCAGAGCCTACCGTGTAGCTTTCTAGTCCTATGCCGAAAACCTTGCTTTCAAGGGTTACATAAACCTTGCTTTTATCGTAAGACACGGACAGTATTTCGTCAAGAGATTTTTTGAATCTTGCACGAGGTCCGAGGCGGTCCGCAGGAATATCCTTGTATCCGTCGGGAATCCAAATATTCATAACACAGGGTACGCCTGTTTCGTTTGCAAAATACTCTGCAATTTTAAGGCAGGCAATACTGTGATTTACCCAGTATTGTCTGACATTTTCATCGGGTGAGGAAAGGGTAAGATTGTCCTTAACCATAGGGTGTGAAAAGAAGGTGGGGTTAAAATCAAGTCCCATATTTCTCTTTTTTGCAAATTGTACCCATTTTTCAAAATGCTTTGGTTCAAGCCTATCTCTGCCTACTGCTTCACCGTCAAAAATTGCATAGCTTGCGTGGAGATTTAATTTCTTTTTGCCGGGCATTAGGGACATTGCCTTGTCAATATCAGCCATAAGCTCCTGGGGTGTTCTTGCCTTGCCGGGATAATTGCCTGTGGTTTGAATACCGCCGGAAAGGGCTTCCCTGTTATCAAAGCCTGTTACATCATCACCCTGCCAGCAATGAACGGAAATGGGGATATTTTTCAGCGTTTCAATAGCCTTGTCGGTATCGACACCGAACTTTGCATATTTTTCTTTTGCTTCAATATATGACATTATTTTACCTCCTGAATCCCTCCGAGTGCAACAAGTTGCACCCACCTCCCTTTGACAAGGGAGGCAAATAGGTTATATTTCAATTATATTAAAGGAATTTTTAACAAGCTTTCTTGCTTTTGCAAGGGTTAGGTTACTATCTGCATACATAAGCTGACAGATAATATTACCTGTGGCGGTTGCCTCAACAGGACCTGCCAAAACCCGTTTACCTGTGTATTGTTTAGTCAGTTTGTTTAGATAGCTGTCCTTTGAGCCGCCGCCTACAATATTGATTGTGTCTATGGTTTTTCCGCTGATTGCCTCAATCTCTTTTACCGCATCAGCATAGCTTTGCGCAAGAGAATGATAAACGCTGTTTATTACACCGTCAATGGAAAGGCTTTCGTTATTCAGGTGCTTTCTTACAGCATTTATCATATTATCGGGTGCAACAAATTCGGGTGCATTTGGGTTAATCTGTTCAACATACCTGCTTTGCATTGCAAGGCGCATCATATCGTCATAAGTAAACTTTTTGTTTAAATCACGGCGAATACTTTGCAAAAGCCACATACCCATAATGTTTTTAAGAAAACGGAAGCGATAATCAATTCCACCCTCGTTGGTGAAATTTGCAGTTAGGGCATCTTCGGTTAAAACAGGCTCGATGTTTTCCGTACCGATAAGCGACCAAGTGCCTGACGAAATATACACCGAATTATCACCTATCGGGCAGGCGGCTACTGCACTTGCAGTATCGTGAGACGGACAGTAAATAACTGTTGAGTCAAAGCCAACCTGCTTTTTTATATCATCTGTAAAATTTCCTATAACCGTTTTGGGCAGAGATAAATCGCAAAAGATATTTTTGATACCTAATTTTTCAATTATCTCATTATCCCAAGTCTTTGTTTTTGCATTAACAAGGTTAGTTGTTGTTGCGTTTGTGTATTCGTTTTTGATAACACCCGTCAGCTTAAACGACAGATAATCGGGTATCATCAAAAAGTATTCGGCTCTGTCAAGCTTTCCGCTGAGCTTATCGCAGTAAAGCTGATAAATTGTGTTGAAGCTTTGCTTTTGAATACCTGTTTTGGAATACAGTTCACTTTGGCTGATTATATCGGTAAATGCATTTGTTCTGCCGTCACGGTAGGACACCGCCGGCAATATTTCTTTTTTGTCCTTGTCAAGAAGAACATAGTCAACACCCCAGGTATCTATTGCAACGGTTTCGGGAATTTTGCCGATTTCCCTGCATTTTGCAATGCCTGATATAACAGAATTTACAAGGTGTTTTATATCCCAAACAAGAGCACCGTTTTCGCTTTTTATGTAATTTTCAAATCGGTAAATTTCTTCAAGCTTCATCTTGCCGTTATCTATATAACCTAAAATATGCCTTCCGCTTGAAGCACCGATGTCTATTGCTAAATGATAGGTCATTTTACATCTAACTCCGATACTTCTTTAGGATATTCTCTTAATTCGTCATCCTCGTGCAGAGGTGTCCAAACCTGTGCAAAGAACGGGTCAACCTTTGCACGCTGACCGTAGTTCCAGCTTTTTCTCTCACATTCATCGCACCAATGACCACCCTCTAAAACAAGGCGCGGACTTGCCTTGAATGTATGACCGAATGCACATTTGAACTCAAGCGGTGTTGTCCAGTCGCCCTTTGTCATTTCGGTTGACATACATTCGCCGCCTCTGAATTTTGCGGCAACCTGCATATCCTCAAGGGTTAATTCACTTTCGGGCTTTGACTCGTCATAGCCGTGGTCGAGAATTACTTTTTTATCCCAGTCAAAGAAATGGTTGAAATCGTTATAACTGTCGGGGAGCTTCTCCCAAGCCTTACGACTGCCCCAATATGCCTCGATTTTATCTTCAAGATTATTGTCAATAAAATACTTTGTGCCGTGCTCGCCGTCTGCAAGTTTATTGAACATACCGCCCATAACGTTTGCCATAAGCTTTTCGCCGCCGGGGATTTTGCACATTGCCTTGGCAACGCCTGCGGTTGCACCCAAGCCCTTGAGATATGCGTCATAATAGTATTCCATTGAGTCCCTTTGGAAATGAACATAATGCTCTAACTTATCACTGTCAAGATAATAATGTCCGTGGAAATTGCGTGTTGCCTGCATTTTTGGTTTAAGAATCAACGATAAATCTTTTATTCCTATATCACCGTAAAGCCTTTGGAACATTTCGCCGGTTGAAACTCTGCATTTTTCACCGCCGCCGATATTATAGATATGTCCCCAAAAGCCGTCCTCCATAGTATCCGTTGCATCCTGATATGAAAGATTGCGCAGAAGAACACCGCTGTCACGGTCGGAAACATATTCAAGAACATTATCGTAGCAGTTGTGGAACATAATTGCATCACGGATTGAACTCATTGCATCGCCGATAATTCCTGTTTGACGCAGAGATACCCAATACTTTAAGCCGCTTTCAATAAAATATCTTTCAGCCGCAACCTTTGATACTGCGTAGTAATCAAACATACTGGGCTTAATGGGGTCGCCGACTCTGCCCCAATGAATAGGAGGCATACGGTCGCCTGTTTCGGCAACTGTGCCGATATATACAAACTTAACCTCATCGGCTCTGCCTTGCTCTTTAATGGCGGTGATAAGATTTTTCGTTGAGCCGTAGTTAACCTGCATTGCCTTTTCGGGATGATAATCCGCCGCAGGTGAAACAAAGGCGGCAACATGCAAAATCAAATCGCATTTTTCAACGCATTTGTATACAATGTCATAATCGTTAAGGTCGCCCCAAACAATTTCAAGTCCGTCAATACCCATATAATCCTTAAGGATATTTCTGTTTTTTTCGCTGTCACGGACTAAAATCAAGGTGTTATATGTATCGGTATCCTTAACCATTCGCATAAGTCCCTGAATACCCATACCACCGCAGGCACCTGTTAAAAATACTGTTTTCTTTTTCAAGGTTATTCTCCTTTCATTGACACAATATTTTTTGCTTTGCCGTCTATAATATCAACGCAAAGCTTTACGCTGTCGCCGATAGCCGCATCTATATCATCAGGCTCAACACCGAGAGGAATACAACCCTGCTCCTTATCAATAAACTGATTAGAGCACTGAAGCTCGGTAAACTTAACCATATCAAGTCCGCCCTGAATACCCTGCTTTTTCTGCTGCTTAACAAGGCTTTTGCCTGCCATACCGTACATCCAATCGGGAATAGTGATAACCTTTCTGTTAGGACAGCCGAGATGCTTATGGCAAATGGCAAGCATCTCCTTCCAGGTGAGATTATAGTAGCCGATAGGATAGCAGTTGCCGCCCTTGTTGCGCTCTATCGCACCTGCGATTGCCTGACCAACCTGCTTAACGGTTACCATAGTTGAACCGCCTCTGCACCACATTGTAACTCCGGGCATTTTGCGTATGCTTTCAACAAGGAATACCCAAACAGGCTTTCTGCCCGGCTGAGTGCCGAAAATATACGGAAGCTCAAGCACTGCAACATCAAAATTATCATCGGCAAATGACATTGCGGCTTTCTCCTGGTCTATACGAGAACGAATATACGGATGATATTCAGTCAAATTCATTTGCGGTCTTGCCTTTGCAAAATATGCAAAATACGAGCCAAGCACAACCGTATGCTTAACACCGCATTCCTTTGCAATTTTCAAAAGTCTGTAAATAGGGTCAATGTTATATTTTTTGTAAAGGTCATATATAGGAGCAGGTCCCTCAACTCTTTCGTCAACGCCTGCTGCGAAAACAAAGCCCTCACAGCCCTCAAACATCTTTTTGATTTCATCGTCGCTCATTTCAAGATAGTTGCCGTATTCAATCTCCATTTCCGAAGGCAAAACCGCACCCTCCGGAAGAGGAGGAAGGGCAATTGCCTTAACCTGATGACCTCTATCAATCAATTCCTTTGCACCCTGACTGCCCAGCAGTCCTGTGCCACCAATCATACATACCTTCATTTTTATATCCTCCAATTTTTATTTAATTCTTTCTAAAGCAGGTTTTATATAATTGTTACACCACAAAAGCTGACCTTGATGATTAAGATGAATTTGGTCATCTCTAAACAGCTCGGTATTATAGCTTTGACCGTTATATGTCATATCCGATGCATCCACAAAATACATATAATCTTTGTTATCGCATAATTCTCTTAATTGTTCGTTAACCTGCTGTGTGATATTCACGTACTGACTCCTGCCCGGTAAAAGCAAACCGCTCATTACAACAAACTTTGCATCAGGTAAGTTTTTGTGAAATTCTTCAAACATCTGTTTTTTGTACTCTATACAGGCATTTACCTTTTCTTCATCACTGCCCTTTAAGTTAACATAATCATTTGATCCCGTTTGGAAGATTACAATGTTAGGATTATACGGATATAAAAGAGTATCTGCATACTCTGCTAAATCTTTATCCGTAGAGCCGCCGAAGCCGTGATTTTGCACTATGTATGGCTTCATATCTTCTTCCATATCAGTCCAAAGTCTGAAATTTGAAGCTCCGTAAAATATGATATTTCCCTGGTTTTCATTAGCATCATACTTTTCGCTGATTGAACTCACCTCATTGTCATAGCTATGCAAAAATGCAAATGGTCCCCAGTTAATCTGCCAACCGGTTATTGCTAATCCTGATAAGACAGCTATAAACAAAACCGAAACAACAGAAACAATTATTTTTATACTTTTTGTTTTTTTCATAGCTGTTCCTCCAATGTGTATGAACCTGCTATAACGGTTTGCCTTTCACCGTCTATTATAATATCTGCTGTGCAGTTTGCAGGAATTTCTATTGTGTAAATAGCTTTGCCGTCCTTGATTTCCCAGCCTGATTTAACAGTGCCGAAAACACTCTTGTATTCTGCGTTGGCAAAGGTGAAATGTCCGCCGGGCTTTGGTGAAATAACAAAATGATTTTCGCCGTCAACATTAATTCCGCACATTGTACTGAACAGCCACTGGCAAACGGCACCTTTTGAATAATGATTGAGCGATGCAATACCGCCCTGCGCCTCGGTGCCCTCCCAGGATTCCCAAATGGTAGTAGCACCCATTTTACTCATAAAGAGCCAACCGGGCATTTGTTCGTTTTCAAGGAGCTTATAGGCTGAGTCAAGGTCATATTTATCAAGAACGCCGAGAATAAGGGGTGTTGACAAAAAGCCTGTGCCAAGCCGCCAGCCGTAGTTATCAAGTGCTTTGATAAGCCTTTTCTTTGCAAATTCTGTCTGCTTTTCATTCAATAAATTGAATGCAAGGGGACGGACAAGCAACGCCTGTCGGTCTGTGTCAAGAGAATAGTCCTGAGTTTCAACAAGTGCCTGATATGCCTTTTTACATTTCCGGCTTATTTCGTTGTAGCGATTTGCGTCAACAGTATGATTAAGCTCCGTTGCTATTTCACTCATAAGACCTAAAACATAGCTTGTATAAGCGGTTGAAACCTCTGTATGTGGAAGAACGGTATTAGTCCAGTCATTAGGGAAAACATCGGCAGGCTCTGCCCATTCGCCGTAGGACTGACCTGCATTTACAATGTATTTTCTATCCTCGCCCTTAACCTTATGAGGCTTGGAAAGGGGTGCATTTTTGCCTACACGACTAATCATAAACTCGGCATATTTCTTCATACGGTCATAATATTCCTCAAGAATATCCCTGTCGCCGTACTGCTTCCAAAAATAATACGGAATGATAATTCCCGCATCCGACCAGCCGACGCTTCCGTTCATAAAGCTCATAAAGAAATCTATTCCGCCGGGTGGTGCAATCTGGGGCAGCCTGCCGTTTTTGGTCTGCCAGTCATACATATCGTTTAAGAACTTTTTAGAAAAGGTTGCGTAATCAAAAAGATATGACGCACTTGGAAAAAAGATTTGAGCGTCACCAGTCCAGCCGTGGCGTTCACGGGTTGGGCAGTCGGTGGGCAGGTCGGCACTGTTTGATTTTGTTGACCAAACAGTTGCGTGAACAAGCTTGTTTAAAAGCTCGTTTGAGCTTTCAAAAAATCCCGTCTGCTCCATATCGGAGTAAACTGCAATGCCTGTTAAATCATCAGCAGTAAATGGTACATCTGTTTCAACAAGAACGTACTGAAAGCCGAAAATCGCAAATTTTGTTTTATAGTGATTTTTTCCCTCTGCACAGGTGTAATCAATCTGTTGTAATGGTGTTGTAATATGCTTGTTAGAGCACTGAATATTTTTCTGTGTAAATTCTCCGTTATCGTCAAGAAGCTCGCCAAAACGGAGAAATACTCTTTGATTTTTCTTTGCTTTAAGGCTAAATTCAATATAGCCTGCAAAATTCTGCTTAAAATCAAGAACTGTTTTACCGCTTGGGGTAGTTATAATTTCGGGCTTGAAGCGTTCCCTTTCAACAACAGGAACATTATTTGAAGCGCTTGGCACGACATTATGGCTCGTTTCCTTTGCTTTCATTGAATATGTCGGCTTTTTGTTTGCATCAACAATTTCGCCGTCCTTATTATCTGCAAAGCGAACAGGTCCGTCGTTGCTCCACTGCCAAGATTTATCGGTCAAGACAGTATTTTTTGTGCCATCAGCGTATGTTATTTCAAGTTGAGCAATGAACTTTGTTTCATAGCCGTATTCCTGCTTAAGTCCCCAGGCACCTACCGAGCCTCTGTACCAGCCGTCAGCCAAATCAACGGTTATCTCGTTTTCTCCGTTTTCAATTAAATCTTTAACATCATAGGTTTGATACTGAACACGCTTTGTATAGTCCGTAATTCCGGGTGCAAGGCAGAAATTTCCAACCTTTTGTCCGTTTATTCTTGCTTCGTAAATACCGCAGGCAGTAATATAAAGTCTTGCTTTTTCAATTTCCTTTTTTGCTTCAAATTCTTTCTTAAAGCAGTCAACAGGGTATCTTTCAAGCTTTTCGGGTTTACCGCTTTCTACAAGGAAATCAACGCCCTGAAGCATAAACGACTTGCCGATTTTCTTCTTTTTGTCGGAAAGTGCGTGAGTAGGCTCATAATTACCCGTTATCCATTTAGCCTGCCAATTCTTTATGCCGTATTCAAAGAAGGCTTCCTCGCTCCATTCGCCCTCGGCTTCGGTTTCATCCCATAATTTGATTTTGTATGTAACTCTTTTTCCCGCTTCAAATTTGACGGGAAGGTGACATCTCATTGAGCTTGATTCAACCTTGCCGCTGTCCCAATCGTCAGTTACAATTTGATAGGCAGTTTGCTTAATACCGCCCTCACAATTCCACATAATCCTTGGACTCTCAATATCAATTCCGATAGGATTTTTCAAATATTCACATTTAAGATTAATTGCTTTCATAGTATTTCTCCGTTTGAGTCAATGACTTTTTTGTAGTAATAGCCAGAATCCTTAATCGTTCTTTCCTGTGTTTCGTAGTCGACATAGATAAGACCGAAGCGTGGGTCGTAGCCCTCTGCCCATTCAAAATTATCCATCAGCGACCAGTACTGATAGCCTAAAACCTCAATACCCTCGCTGACTGCTCTTTTAACACCTTTAAGAGTTCTTTGTAGATAGGCAATTCTGTGACCGTCTTTAACTGTTCCGTCGGTCAGCTTTCCGTCATAGGCACACATACCGTTTTCCGTGACCATAATAGGCAAACCGTAACGCTGGCTGAAAAATCTCAGTACCCAGTAAAGCGTACTCGGGCAAAGCTCCCAACCAAGAGAATTTCGTGCTATTCCCGGACTTGGATTTTGTCTGTATTTCTTTGCACAAATGAAATTAAGAGGTCTGTAAACATTAACGCCTAAAAAGTCAAGCTTTGGTGCACATTTTGAAAGCACCTCTTTGCCTACAAATTTCTCCGTCAGCTTATCGTCTGTTGAGCCGTTGATAATCAAGTCAGCCCAAATATTAGAATCGAACATTTTAAGATTATTTGAAAATGTTATTTGCCTTGCTTTTTCAATTTCTTCCGGGCTTTCATTTTTTGGGATAAAAGCATTTACTGCAAGTGCAAGACCTACCTTAACATCGCTTTTAGCATACTGTCTTATTACCTCAACTGCCTTTGCATGACATAGAAGAATATTTTTCATAAGCACAGGTGCTTTATACGGTGCCTTTTCAAAGGGTGCATGCATACCGATACTGTAGCCTGCACCGAAGAATACCGACGGCTCATTGATAGTCATAAAATTGTGAACTCTGTCAGATAAAGCCTCAACTACAACCTTTGCATAATCGCCGAAAAGGTCCACGGTTTTGCTATTCATAAATCCGCCCTGCCTGTAAACCCACAGGGGCATATCCCAATGATAAAGGGTGCAAAGGGGCTCAATACCGTTTTTGATAAGCTCATCAACAAGGTCGCTGTAAAACTGCAAGCCTTTAGCATTTACAGTGTTATCCTCTGTCATAACCCTTGACCAGCTTACTGAAAAACGATAGGATTTCAGTCCTAACTCTTTCATCAGGACAATATCCTCTTTATATCTGTGAAAGTGGTCGCAGGCAGTATGGCAGGTTTCTCCGTGCTTTATCTTGTTTTTTGGAGCAACATCCCAAATGCTTGGAGTTCTGCCGTCCTCGTTCCATCCGCCCTCAATCTGTGCGGCAGCAGTTGCGGCTCCCCATAAAAAATCTTCTCTAAAACCGTTCATAATTATTCCTCGGTATCTGTTTTGTCTGTGATACCCTTTCTTGCTTTAATTTCTGCCTGTTCCTTATCAAGATTCTTTTCAACATTAAGGAAAGCAAGCAGAACAATCATAATAACTGCGGATATAACCTCAAATCCTAAAAAGCCGAATGTAATTACCTTTTGTGTTGCGGCATTTTGTACTGCAGCAACTGTTTCACCGTTGATAAATTCAGGAGCAACGTATCCTGCCTTTGAAAGCATAAGGTTCAAAAGTCCGTTAGAAACACCGCCGGCAACAGTCAATATAATCGTAAGAATTGATGTTGAAAGGCCGTCAACTCTGAAGCCGTGCTTCCATTCAATATGGTCAAGCACATCTGCAAAAAGAGCCATAAACACATAAGCACATGGCAGACCGCCGATGTTTTTAATAAACTGACCGATTAGAACAACTACCATATTATAAGGATTGATAAGACAAATGATACCGCCTAATGCGTAAAGCACAAAGCCTGCCATTGTAAGATTCCTCTTGCCGAATTTCTTTGCAAGAGGCCATACGGCAAACATACCTATACCCATAGGAATACCGCCGATAACGGAAATCATTGTTTGAGTTTTTCCGTCATTGTATGTACCCAAAACATAATTACAGAAATAGATAAGAGAAACGTTTTTAAGATTTGAACCGATATGATATACGATAAGGTAAAGGAAAATTACAACCCAGTATTTATCCTTAATAACGCTTAAAAGCTGAGCTTTAAGAGGTACCTTTTCTGCATTATCGTCTGCATTTTCCTCTGTAATTCTTTCACGGGTAAAATAATATTCAACAAGTGTAAGCGGGAGTGCAAGGATTGATACAACGCTCATAACAACAATCCAAGCCTCTTTATTTACACCGATTTTAGGCATAATGAGCATTGGGAACAAAAGAGCAACTATAATTCCCGTTGCGGCAACGCTTGAAATATTGTTGAATACTGAAAGACTGCCTCTCTGCTGAACATTTCTTGTGGAAAGCGGAACCATAAGATTATGGCTCATATTATAAATTGTGAAAGCAAAGGAATAGAAAAGGTTATATGAAATCATTACCCATATTACCTGAACATTCTGTGATGCCTCGGGAACGGTAAACAGAAGAATACCTGTTATCGGCAAAAGAACAGCCGCAAGCAAAAGATACGGTCTTGCCTTGCCCTGAGATGTTTTTGTTCTGTCGATAATCTGACCCATAACAATATTTGTTATGGCATCAATTATTTTTGACACAATGGGAAATACAGCAAGAAATGCACCGCCCCACACACTTGTAAGCTTTAAAACATCTGTGTAATAAACATTAAGAAAGCTTGCAAGCACCGCATTGAGCAGTAACGCACCGGCAGGACCTAAAAGGTAACCAAGCCACTTTTCGCTTTTTTGAACATCGTCACTTTTTACTCTGCTTCGAAGAAGCGGAGAATTTAATTTGTTTGTCATAATTTTTCTACCCCTTTTAATTAAATTCAAACGAATATAGGTCAATGCTTTGTTCCCCATTATACTTAAAGGTGAGCGCTTTTTTTCCTATATCGTTTATTTTATATTCTGCACCAACAGCCTTTCTACCAAAGCCGTCAACTGCAATTTTTGAAATTAACTCATCATCCGCAAAAATCGAAATTTCACCCTGCGATTTTGAGCCAATGTCAAGACTGATTTTTCCGACTGCTTTCGTAAAATCAAACCATTTGTATGTAACGGTTGATTTACTGTCTATGTTTGTGATAAATCTTTCATTATCTCTATGCGTTACCATAGGTATCGGCTTTTTACATTTTTGATTTGATATGTGCGGCATTTTGCCGTTCGTGATATTGCAGGCAATAACACTTGGATATTTTCCTGCTGCCTTTAACGGTTTACCGTTCAGTCCGCAGGAGGTTACCTCAACCTGCTTAATACTGCCGTTATTTTCTATAATAATAGGCTCTGCACATGCCTGTCGGCTGTAATCGGTGCCGTTGGTAAGCCTGTGATAAAATACATACCATTTTCCGTTTATACATTCTATACTACCGTGGGTTGTGCCAGTTGCATTAAGTCTGTCCTTATCCTTTCTGCCGTTAATGCCAACATCGCCTGTTGAAACTATCGTACCACCGAAGGTGAAATTCCTGTCGGGATATTTGCTTGTTGCGTAGCACAGCTCGTGATTTTTCTGCGAAGAATATATAAAGTAATAAATATCATCTATTTTTCTTATTGACGAGCCTTCAAAAAAACCGTGTCCTTCAAAGGCAGTCCCCTTTGTTTTTTCGGGAATAATACGAACCGCACCTGTTTTAACAGTTAACATATCATCACAAAGAGTAACTGTATTTGCACCCCAAACACTCGGAGTATCCTCTATTTCTTCTTTGCTTTTACCGTAAATATTTTTGAATATCGGCGAGGAAATGATTTTCAGAGGTCTCGGAAGATACATACCCATAGGCATTGATGTTCCGTAGTATAATCGTATCACACCGTTGTCATTTATTACGGCAGGATCGAAGCATACATATTTATTAAAAGGTGTACCATCCTTATTCTTTACATATCCCAAATATTCATATTTACCGTCCGGTATATCGCATACCGCAACACTGATAGGTCCGTGATATCCGCCCTTGCCTTTGTATCCTGACAATCCGTAGTAAAGATAAAATCTACCATCATTACCCTTTACAACATCAGGTGCAAACATATACGGTCTGTCCTTTGAGTACAATTTGTCTTGTGTTGCTCTGTAATTTATTCCTTTACTGCTCCAACTGCTTAAATCGTCAATTGGGGCAGAGTAAAACTCATAATCAAGAGCACAGTAGGTATCACCGCCCTCTTTGTCGTGACTGCCAAAAATGTATATCCTGTCACCGAAAACATGGGGCTCTCCATCGGGAATATACACATCAAGCGGTAAAAAAGGATTAAAAGCCTGATTGCTCATATAATTTCCTCTCTTGACATTTTTCTCGTTTTATATTACACTTTCATTATAGCAACAGCGTGTTGCGTTAACAATCATCAGTTTATTTATTGATTGATACAAAACCAACATAATTAAGTAAAAGTGGTGGAATAATAATGAATACTAAAAATAACCAGCGAACAAGGCTTTCAAAAATGCTTCTTAAAAATGCTTTGATGGACGCATTAAAGGAAAAGGGCTCGGTAAATAAGGTTTCAGTCCGTGAGCTTTGTGAAAGGGCAGACCTTAACCGCTCAACCTTTTACGCTCATTACAGCGAGCCAAAGGATTTACTCGATGAGCTTGAGGACGAAATTTTACAGTCAACAAGAGAACATTTAGAAAAAATCGGTGCGGAAAACGATTTGGGTGCACACAAATATATTTTCTCCTTTTTGAAATATATTAAGGATAACGACAAGCAGTTTCGTACCCTGCTCATAGATGTGGCAGACCAAAATTTCCGTTCAAGATTTATGCAACAGACAATAGTTCAGTTTATTGAAAATCTTGAAATTTCATTTCCGGAAGAAATTGAACAATATATTTACTCCTACATACTGAATGGCAGTACAGGTATTCTTATTCAATGGATACGCTCTGACTATTCCGCCGATGAAAATACGATATGTGAGTTGCTTTTCTCGATAAACCGCAGTGCACTTGTTAATCTAAATCTTGGGTAAAATCATAAAAAACACCTCTTAACCGAGCAATCGGTTGAGGTGTGTTGTTACAGTGATCTTATCTATTCTTTTTGTAAAGTAATTTTATCAGCGGTAGCCTAATAATTTTCACTCATTTATTAAAACGCTCCAATATTATGACGCCTATTTTGACGGCTACACTGGAGAACGATGGTTTAGAAACAGTGCGCCAAGTGAAAATTTGGCAGAAATTTCGGACGAGAAAAGCCCTAAACACCGCTGTTTAGGGCTTATTTAATTGCTATCCACGCTCCTACGAACCAGTAGGTCGAGGGTAAATAGGTGCAAAACCATTACAAAAACTGACGCACTACCGTACGGCAGTTTTTGAAAGGAGAAACAATTGAAGTGATTATTAACAAATGCTTGCATTTGTTTCAATCACGGAAATTGTTTGGACGAGACGCCCATTTGACTCCCACTGATATATTTTTGCTTTTTAATCGTCATTTTACGCTTTTGTTTGATGTACTATTTATATTGAAAAGCGTATTTTATTTATGTATAATAGTATTGACAAATTATAGCTTGTAGGAGATACACAAATGTTGGTAGATATTATCAATAAAAACGAAAGCACATTGATAATAGAATATAATAATGATGTTTTCAAATTTGAGGGCAACCAATCGGGAAAAATCGAAGTATCATCAGCAGAATTTGATTTGTCAGTATATTCCGAATTGATAGACACAGTTGATTTAGAATTAGAAGAAAAGACTTTAAAGAATAAGTTATTTCAAAAAGGCTTTGATAAGATGATATCATTAGGTAAGAAACTAATGGTTCAATGCAAAAACACATATCATATAAAGTTGAATAATTCAAATGCGAAGCTAGTATTTGAACTTGATGCATTGGGAAAAGATAATAGCTTTGCTCAAGATTTCTTTGATATGCCAATAGATTTAACAAGCTTTACAAGATTAGAATGTGAGTATGCCGACATTGAGGTTGTAGCCAGTGAAGCAACTAATAAGAAGGAATTTCTAAAAATATATCGTAGGTTATATTTCTGGATAAATTGGAACTTGGGTGTTGAATCAATACTATTTTATTTACCTTCTTATATTAAGCAGAAAAAGATGATATCACAAAAACACTTAACAAAGATATTTAAGAAGTTTTATTCTGTATCAAAAGAAGAAAGAGATAATTTGATTTCAATAAATACTAATGACGGAATTGAAACGAACAATAACGAGAATAACGAATTTACTAAAAAAGGTTGTTTAAAAACATTTTTGGGAATTGGTTTTCTTATATTAGTTATGTTTGCAATTCTTATAGCAATAATTGTATTCTTATTTAAAACGGTAGTAAGTGGATAAATAGCGGTTTAGTATTCAACTTTAAATAATTCAGGCTCAAGGATTTTGTTCCTTGAGCCTTTTGTTATGCCGAGAAATGTATTAGCTTGTTTTTTCGCTTGTTTTCAGTTTCAGCTATTAGATTGCCCATCACTGTCGCAAACATCTGTTGCATATTGGTTATATAAATACTGCTAACTTAAATTCGATTTCAAATGCTTGACATTCAATCAGCGAAGCGTACTCTGTGAAGCAATCAGCATACTTTTCGAACACAACCAAGTCATCATTTTTGAGGGAAGAAGATAATGTTTTGTTATGCCGTGCAATTAACTGAATTAACTCCTTCTCCTCGTTAGTAATAACCTTATCTTCATTAGGTCTGATATTTTCATACCATAATTCTTGTAGCGTTGTCATAAATAATCAACTTCCTTGCAGTACCGCAAGGGAGTTAATTATTTTACTAAACAAAACTATTATTTTTTTACAATTTTGACAAGCTTCAGCTCGAAAGGACGGAATTGGGGCACTGCGTCGATTTCGGTGGTTTCATCCTCCAAAATGTTTGTGAGTCCTGCCATTTCATATCCGTCAAGCGAAACAGAGCATTCTTGACTCTCGTTACTGCAATTATACAAACGCAAAACAGCACCGCTGTTATCGTCGGATATTTTTACCGACTCAAGAATAATACTGTCATTATCGCAGCTAAACGGTGCAAAGCATCTGTCGTCACCTTCACCGCATACAGTAACAATTTCGTTATTAATCTCATAAGCGTGACGGTAGGTGTCAGTTGACAGCTCGCCCTTATGTGTATAGATTGCAAGCTTAACTGTATGCTTACCTTGGTCAACATTTGTACCGGGACCATTAAGCGGACTTCTGATAAGGTCAATATCAATTGTACTGCCCTTACATCTGTATCCGTACTTGCAGTCATTGATAATTGAAATACCGCAGTTGCCGTCGCTCATATCAACAAATTTTTGACCGGATACCTCGTACTGTGCCTTTTCAACGCTGTCATTTTCAGTTGTTCTTCTGCTGATATGACCGAATGGCACATTAAATTTGCACTCATCGCTGATAATGCCTGTCGGAAATGCCACACGCATCATTTTATTTTTTTGATGACAATCTATGTTTATATCCATTTCAAGCATATCACTGATTTGATTAAGACTGTAACAGCATATAATCGTGCTTTTGCCGAGCTTGAATTTTGCCGTTGCTGATGCACAGGCTCCGTCAAGCTGTATATCAAAATCTATACATTTAGCATCAATACGGCTTTTTTGATAATTTACGGGACGGATATCCCAGCAGTCGCCAATGTCTGTGTAGCTTGAGAATACACCCATTTTTTTGCCGGCTTTTACAAATTCACGGTTAAGTGCTTTATCATACAGCGAAGCAATACAGCCATCCTTGAATTTTACACGCAGTTTATCGTTTTCAATAGTATCGGTTGTCGCTTTAACTGTGAATTTTTTAATTTGCTTCATATCCGAAACAGGCAAAAATCCCATTGCAGGAACATTAGCATAATACCAGCCTCCGTCGATATTATATATTCTGTTTTGATTAAAGGAATTAAGATTGAGCAGCCCTTTACCAAACAGTTTACCCGACAAATCAGCGATTGCATCATCAAGCTGTTTCAATATGATTTCATATCGTTCAACGCTTTCGTCATAGACACGGTTTATTGACGAGCCGGGGAGAATATCGTGGAATTGATACAGCAATACCTCTTTCCAGATATTTTCTAATTCATCCTTTGAAATAGGCAAATCAATGCCCTTTTCATTTGCAAGAAGCATAAGGTATTCATAGTTTTTAAGTGCAAATTCGCACTTCCTGTTATACTTTTTGTTTTTGCTCTGCGTTGTATATGTACCCTGATGTCTTTCAAGATAAAGCTCGCCTATGTGGGTAGGATAATGCGTTTTACTGTCATCAAGAATCTTAAAGCTGTCTAAGGCTTTTTGGGGCGTTACCTTCGGAATATGCGAAAGGTCGTTAAAGCGGTGCATACGCTCGATATGCTCATATCCCGGACCCGCTCCGCCGTCACCTATACCGTAAAGCATAATTGCTTTGTCGCTTATGGCACGCTCCTGATAATTTTTCTCACCGAATTTAAGACGGCTTGCATAAATCGGACCGTTATATGTTTCATCGGGAAGCATATGAGCAAAGACCTCGGAGCCGTCGGGAGATTGCCATTTGAATGTATGATAAGGGAATTTATTAACCGTGTTCCAGCTCATTTTCTGTGTGAGAAAATACGGCACTCCTGCAAGCTTCATAACCTGCGGCAGACAAGCCGAATAGCCGAAGCTGTCAGGGAGCCACAGAATTTTCATATCCTGTCCAAATTCTTCACGGAAGAATTTTTTGCCGTAGTAAAACTGCCTTATCATACTTTCACCGCTGATAAGATTTGAGTCCATTTCAACCCAGGTTGCACCCTGCACTTCCCAGTTAGGAGTTTTTGCAACGGCTCGCACACGCTCATAAATCTGTGGGTATTCCTCTTTTACCCATTCGTAAAGCTGTGCCTGTGACGCACCGAAGATATAATCGGGATATTTTTCAATATTATGCAGTTGAGTAGTAAAGGTTCGTGCACCCTTACGCTTACTTTCTCTAATAGGCCATTTCCACGCAAGGTCAAGATGTGCGTGTCCCACTGCGAAATATTCAAATTGCGCTCCGCTGTTTTTCTCTGCAAGCAGGGGTGCAATTTCCCTTCTGATTTCAACAGCACGATTATTGTCGATTTCCTTATATGTATCTAAAAGCTTTTTGCAAACTTCAAATATTTTTTCGGTGTATTCATCATCTGTGTTTGTGTCATAAACGGAGATAAGCACCTGCAAATCATAGGCAAGTGCACGGATATTTTCATTGCAGACAGCAATAAAAGCCTCGTCAACAGCGGCGTTGTTTTTAAGGTTACCGAACAAATCGTTTGCGGCGGCATCCACCCAAAAATCAACCTCACCGCCAACTGAAAAATCATCAACAACACGCTTTACAGGTAAGCCTAATGAATAATCAAATTCCGATGCAGAGCAGGTAATAGACTGAACAGGCGTACCGTCAGCCTTGCAAACAAGGCCTTCACCGCCCAAATTCAAAAGATAAACAATCTTTTCGCTTTGTGCAACGCCGGGTATCGTGCCTGTAATGTGAAACCAAGCACAGTCAAAATTATGCTCTGCCCACACATTACCGACAGTAATATTTTCGATTTTTCTGCCCGAGGTGCGTTTTTCAAATTTCAGCGGCTCACTGCTCACATAAGCCTCCATTTTCAAATTCGCAACAGGTGTATATGCACGCTCAAACAAGCTGTCAATCATTGCTTCAATACGCAAGCGCCGGGCAGTTTTTGAAAAATTGATATTGCCCTTTTTCTTACAGCTATTATCAGTGCGTTTTACTTTTTCTAAAATATCAAATGATTTTTGAATAAATGTCTTTTTCATAATTATTATTTCTCCAAATCAATGTTTATTTCATACTTATTATCGATCAGCACATAATTTACACCGTGCTTTTGGGCAAGCTCTAAAAATTGTGCATTATCTTCTAAAACGCTTTCCATAGTGCAGGAGTTATCTATACGATTTTCTATGACACTCTCATATCCTTTTATATCGGAAAAGTGATTTTTTATATAACCCTCGCTCATTACAAGGCAGTAATATTTGATATAATCAAGATATTCCTTTTCAAAGTCCTTCGACCAATCAAATGGAATATAGCACCCTTCAATAATCAGATTTTGCTTATTTTCTATGGCGGTTTTAATTATTTCACGGATAATAGGCCACAAATAATCCGTAAGTTCGTTATCATCTTCGGGTGTAAGAGCAGTATAGCCACTACGAATTAAACCCATTTTCAAATGGTCTATTGATAAATATGGATATCTGTATTGCTCAAGAAGCTTTTGAGCAAGTGCAGTCTTACCAGTGTGCGAAGCTCCCGTTATTAAAACAATCATTTTTACTTTTCCTTTTCTGCAAAATTCGATTTGTCTGTTTCAATTATATAAAAAATATCAGTGGGAGTCAAATGGGCGTCT
>JBJFHZ010000002.1:0-4889 GCA_051894075.1 Eubacterium sp. | reverse complement strand
TTACTGAGCAATAAATCAAGCATTTTGTTATTAGTCAATTTGATTATTTGATACTTTTGAATATCATCAAAAAGAGCGTCAACATAGGAATGTATTTCTTCTGCACTATCCATATTAGCAATAGCGTTATAGTGATTTTTTGTATCGTGGAACATCATTCTCATTTCGTTATTTTGATGCTCTAAAACCTGCATATATGAATTGTTGAGCTCGACGAATTGTTGTTCCTTTTCAAGCTCCTTTATTTCTCTGTCCTTTTCTTCAAGAAAACCATAGTACATAAATATAACAACGCACATTATAGCATCAATCAATGAAATTATAACGATAACAGATAATTCACTTTTTGTAAAAGCATATTTTTCAGACAACCAAGAAATTGCAATTACAAATGCCATAGAGGTCATAGGATAAATAAACAATGGCAAAAACTTTTTGTTTTGCCTGAAATCCTTGTGTTTAATCAATAAAACAAGCAGTTGAACAAGAATGAAATTAATCAACTTTGATGTGATACCGGTAAATAAATGTGTTATGTGAGAAGATAGGGCTTCATTAGCCATTATAACCTGATATCTATCGTAAACGGTAATAAAAAAGATAATTTCCGACAAATACATACATATCAGTAAATATGCTGTATATACAACCTTTTTAACAATAGTTTCCTTGTAGCCTATCAGCATGGTGCAAAAGTACATTATTAAAGAAACACAAGTGTTAACAAATACATTTTCAAAAATAAAATATATTGAAAAGCCTAAAACATATAACGGAAATGTGAAAATAAGTATTTTTGATGTTTTAAGCCTTTTATCCATAACTCTGTTACAAAAGGATATAGTTATAAGAAACTCAAAAAAGTAAATCAGCCCAATACTAAGATAATCCATTATTTTCCCTCCATAAATCTTACAAAGGATTTGTGAAACTCCGTTTGCTTACTGCGTGAAACAGGAATTTTATACTGACCGTCAAGCACTATTTCCCCTCGTTCATAAGCGGTTATGAAATTGAAATTTATGATATAGCTTTTATGAGGTTGAGCGAATATAGAGCTGACAAGCCTGTCCTTAAAATAATCAAGAGTGTGGGTTGTGAAATATGCTTTATCCTCGGTAACAACCTTTGTTTTTCTGTGGGAAATTTCTATGTAAACAATGCTTTCGGCAGTAATACGAACCTGCGTTTTATCATCACGGATAAAGAAATTAATTGTAGTATTATCAATTCTTTCAATAGCATTATCTATTCCGCTGAAAAATCTATCCTTATCAATAGGCTTTTCAAAAAATCTTGCAGCGTTAAGATTTAATGCAGAATCAAGATACTGCGAATGAGCTGTAAGATAGATAAGTACAATTTGTTTGTTGCGTTTGCGTAATTCTTCACCGAGAGCGATACCATTCATATCCGGCATCTCAACATCAAGAATTGCGATATTATAATTTTCGTTGCTATCAAGTACAGCATTGCCGTTATCAAAGGCTGATACTTCAAGAGAAACATTTTTGATAGCAGAATACTCGTTTAGCATCTCCTTAATTTCGCTGATTATATTCAAATTATCATCACAGACTACAATTTTCATATTACACCTGCATAGACTTAGTTAGAATAATTATAGCTTAATTTGTATCTTATTGCACCACATTTTGCAAAATTGGTATGTTTTTCATGTAAAAGTGGTAAAACCAAAAGCCGAGATTGCTCTCGGCTTAATTTTAGTATAACTCGTTTATTTTTAATAAGGCATTATTCAAATGAAATGTCAATACCTCCCTGTGAAGAATTAATCTTTGTTAAAAAACGGCAACTTCAATTTCTCACGCAAAAAGTTGAGGGGTGCTGTTCAATTCTGCTACCATAATATCACAAGGAGGTGGTACAGGCAATAATAACAAATCAATAGTACCGAAAATGGTATCTGTGCAAAGGAGGTGAAAAGGATGTATAAAAACAGACTGCCAAGCGGCAAATACTTTCTGTTATCAAACAACATATTTGAAGAAGCTCTTTCTCCTAAAGAATTTGTTGTCTTCGCATATCTTAAAAAGTGCAGCGACATAAACAGGATGAGCTATCCGTCAAGAAAAAATATTGCAAAGAATTGCAATTGTAATATCAGAACAATTGATGCCGCTCTTGACGGTTTAGAGGATAAAGGACTCATTACAATTTCAGCAAGATATAATGCAAACGGTCAAACCTCAAACCTATACACAATAGCGGAATCATATTAAACCCATATGGCGAGCCACAAGCCGATTTGAGAGGACTTTACTGTGGATTGGACACATAACCCGAAGAACAATACAATCCCACAAATAACGACTCTTTCAAATCGGGTGGCAAGCCACGATAACTCTCTTTTAAGAGAGTCCAAGCATAGCCTTACGGCGTCACTTTTTGCCCTCGTGCAAAAAGGAAAGCGGGAGACCCGCACCCCTTCGTAGAAACATACTCCGTGATTGAAACTAAAACAATAAATTAAATAAAGGTCGTGATATGAATAAAAAACTCAAATAAAACTGAACGCATTACGGTATATGTTACACCAAATATGAAGAATGAAATCAAGGCAAGAGCCAAAGCTTGCAACATGAGCATGAGTGATTATCTCTTCGCATGTATGACAGTAACCAAAATAAATATCATTGGCGATGATAAGAGTTTCAAAAAATTAGCATACGAGGTTAATAAGCTCGGTGCTAACATAAATCAAATCAGATTGCTTGCAACGCTTGGCAAAATTGATTTTATAAACTTTGATGAGTGTAACGAAACACTTAACCAAGTTAGAAAAAAATTAAACTCAGCGATAAAGAAGAAATCCAAATGGCGATATTCAAATTCTTCAAAAGAGCCGACGTTAAAAATTTAGGTTCGCTCGGTAGTGTAATAGCGTATTGTGTTCAAAAAGAAAAAACTAAATATGAAAATGATTTCTTGGTTTCAGGAATACTATGTACCCCTAAAACAGCAATACAGGATTTCAAAATGACTAAAAAATTATTCGGCAAGGAGGACGGTATGCAATACTACTATGCAGTTCAATCCTTTGAGGCTGATGCCGGTATAGACGCACTGACAGCTCACAAAATGGCATTGGAGCTTGCAGAGCGTTGCTATCCCAACCATCAAGTATTAGTAGCCACTCATACTGACACTGATAATATACACTCCCATTTAGTTATCAATTCCGTAAACAGCGAAAACGGTAAAAAGATACATCAAAACAAGGACAAGCTTTATGAATGCCGAAGGATTAATGATGAAATCTGTATGAAATACGGTGCTTCAATATGCAAACCAAGTCACAAAAGGACATCCGCAATGACAAGTGCTGAATATTTTTCAATGCTTGGTGGCAGGAGCTGGAAACTGCTACTATGCACAGCGATTACGAAAGCAATGCGAAAGGCTTCAAGCAAGGAAGAGTTCATTCAAAATATGAATGATAGCGGATACGAGGTTGATTGGGCAGACAATCATAAGCACATAACCTACAAGAAGCAATTGGAAGATAAGTGCTTAAGGTGCAGGGATAACAAGCTGCATGAAACTAAATATTTAAAGGAGAACATGGATAATGAGTTCACAATCAGGCGAGAAATACTCGCAGGAAGAATTAGTGGAACAGATGCTGAAATCGACAGAGCAATCCGAGAACTCTTTGAAAACGGCAGCCTCAGCGCAGAAGGCAGTAATGCTAACGGAAGAAAATTGGAAGAACTTAATAGAATCCAATCAGGCTATGATACAAAGTCAAAGTCAGTTGGCATTGATACTCAAAGAACTGGCAACAAAGACGGAGTTAGACAATTTCATAGTGGAGAACGAAGCTTACTATTACAGTCAATACAGTTTGGTGAACAATTCGCTAACGAGTTACCTAAAGGACTTTACGGATGCGAAGGTCGAAATGGAGAACGCCAAGAACAAAACGGCAGACGACATCAAGCAGACACTCAAGGATGCGATATTGAATGCTGGAAGAGAGAAAGACTTTATTTCCTACAAAATCGACGAGCAACGGGAGAAATCGCTTCGAGAGATAGCATCGAGTGCTATAATCCGTTGGATACCGGAACTGCTTCTGTTAGGAACAGTAATCTACGACATAATTCTACGACTCAAAAAATAGAAACAGCCTTTGATATCATCGAAAGTATTGCCGAAGCCTTTAACAATTATGATGACGAAAGTGATAACAAGGAATCAGGAATTGAAAAGAAGGAACGACAAAAGATTCGTGAAAAGAAGGAAGCTCAAGGTATGAGAATGAGCATGTAATAAATAAAAAAGTCCCGGTTGGTTGAGATACCGACCGGGCAGAAAGGAAATTTTATGATTCAGGAATTTAATAATAAAGCTGAAATCACTGCTAATAATGAAGAGGTTGTCTTTCTCACTCCAAAGGATGTTGCAGAAATGATGAACTGCTCATTAGTAAGTGCAAGGCAGTTATTTCACAGGAAGGATTTTCCAAGCATTAGAATCGGAAAAAACTTCAAGGTTATGAAATCAGCCTTCATAAAGTGGTGTGAAGAAAAGCACGAATAGCAAAATAATTACACCACCCCATTGTTAAAATACAGCATACAAACAATGATAAAAGCATAAAGAGCCTTTATTTATATGTGTTTTAAGGTTGTAAAAAGGATGCAGTTTTACTGCAAATTAGACAATCTTTGATGCTCTGAGGCAATCTCTAACGCTCTTTGGGTGTTTTGAAAAATCGGCTGAACGTGGCTGTTTTAGGGCGTTTGAGGTCGTTTAGATAAAAATAAGACCGTACAGAAATGTACGGCCCTTGTGGTTGCGGGAGTAAGACTCGAACTTACGACCTTCGGGTTATGAGCCCGACGAGCTACCAACTGCTCCAC
>JBJFHZ010000001.1:0-5151 GCA_051894075.1 Eubacterium sp. | reverse complement strand
AGAGTTTGTCGAACTGAATTGAGCCTCCCCTGTGTAAGGGGAGGTGGGTTGCCGTAAGGCAACTCGGAGGGGTTGTAACAATCCCTCAGTCTGCTAACGCAGACAGCTCCCTTTACACAAGGGAGCCATAAATTTGCTACAAATACACCCCCCTACAAACCCGAATTTGTATAAATTCTATATTTAAGGTAAAAGAAAAAGGACAGGAAAAAACCTGTCCTTTATATACTTTATTTTTCAGCAGCGGCGGCTGCTTCCTTTTCTGCTTTTCTCTGGGCTCTTTTTTTCTTTGACTTATAGCCTAAAAGCTTGTCCAAATGCTCGTCAGGTGTTGTGCAGGTGCCGATTGTAACGGTGCTTGCACCGTAGATGCCGTGGAAATCCGAACCCCCGGTCATAAGAAGCTTATTCTTTTTACAGATTCCGCTGAGCATTTCAATCTGAGCCTCTGTAGCTGACGGATGCCAAACCTCGATACCGTCAAGTCCCATTTCAATATATTTATCTATCTCGTCAAAATTATCAAAGAATGCAGGGTGAGCCAAAACGGCAATACCGCCCGCTCCGTGAATTTCGTCAAATACTTCCTTGATATCCGGATATTTTGTAGGAGCTAAAATATTTGTTTCGCTGTCGCTTGAAAACAGTGCCTTATACAAATCTCCGAAAATCTCATTAGTATATCCTGCGTCCATAAGAGCATGCATAATATGCTGTTTATAAAGATTTGTTGAGCCTGAAGCGTGATTAATAATAAAATCGGTTGAAACAGGAAAGCGTGACGCAACCTTAAGCATCATAATCTGACCTGCTCTTTTTCTTGCTACGGAGGTACGCTTGCAGAGCCCTTCAAGCCTGTCGGGAGTATCGGCAAGGTAGCAAAGGATGTGCACCTTTTTGCCTGCCTCGTTATCAAATGCCGAAAGCTCAACTCCCGGTATAACGGTTACTCCGTATCTTTTTCCGATAACCTGACCTCTGACAGTACCTGCCAGGCAATCGTGGTCTGTTATGGCAATAGTATCAATTCCGCTTTTTTGGGCGATTACGATAAGATCTTCAATGCCAACAGACCCGTCACTAAGCTTTGTATGACAATGTAAATCCGCTGCCATAACAATCTCCTTTCAATGTGATTGGGTTTTGCTGAACGAGGATAACAACATAATTAAAAATATACTTATGTATACTAAACATATCTATATATAGTGTTTTTTTAAAAATAGCAATTTGTTCCTCAAAATATATGATAACACTAATATGAAAATTTTTCAAGTATATTTTAGGACAAAATTGGAATTTTTATCCTTAAATATACCAAAAAGTAAAAATTGTCTATAATGATTCGATAATCTATAATAATTTTTGTTTAATTTATTTAAAATTTTTGAGAGCCTTTGCAAGTCTGCTGACAGGTAGTCCCACCACATTAAAATAATCTCCGTTAATTTTTTCAACCAGTAGGGAGCCTTTCCCCTGAATTCCGTAGGCTCCTGCTTTGTCAAAGGGCTCGCCTGTATTGATGTAATTATTTATTTCATCATCTGTTAGGTCAAAGAATTTAACCCTCGTTTCTACAGAAAAGGTGTCTGTCTTTCCATGGCTTATAACCGTTACTCCCGTAAAAACGCTGTGCTCTTTTCCGCTTAGCATTTTAAGCATATTAAATGCGTCGGCTTTATCTTTAGGCTTACCGAGTATTCTGTCGTCTATTGCCACAACGGTATCAGCGCCTATGATAATGTCATTTTCATTTTTAAAAGGCTCAGCCTTGATTTTTGAAAGGTATTCAACTGCCTTGTCGGGAGCAATATTTTCCGGCAGAGCTTCGTCAACATCAGCGGTTTTTATCTCAAAATTCTTTGTGATGATTGATAAAAGCTCTTTTCTCCTCGGTGATTTTGACGCTAAAATTATCACTATATTGCACCTCTTTGGTAAAGTCCTCTTGTGTATTTGAAATCAGGCTTTTCGCCTCTTTCATAAAGGTCGATGATTTTTTCAACCTCACTTCTGCTTTCAGTTGAAAAGTAAAAATGAATAAAATCCGTTTTTATTTCATCAAGGCGGTCAAGCATATAGACGGGAACGGAATTTAAAATCTCAACACAGGGATAGTCTGTGCAGATTACAGGGAATTCATAACCCTTTCTGTCAGTAAGCTTACCTTTTTTGTCACATTCAAAGCAGCCGATATCGTTTTTTACAGGGCAGTTTCTTGTGAGCATAAGTGGGAGCCTGCCATATGCAATTATTCCTGTATCCCTTGCATTAATGCTGTTTGCATGCTCTAAGGTCAGCTCAAAGGAAAGGATAGGGGAGCTTATCAGATTAGCGCTGACGCTGTTAAAAACGTTCAGTCCAAAGTCACCGAAGACCTCAAAGCCCATATTTTTTGCAAGATAATATGCGTTTATGCTTGGACACAAAATATTACTAACGCCGATTTTTTTCAATCTTTCAAGTCTTTTTTTAATTTCCTTTTCGCAGCCGAACATACCTCTTGGTAAAACAGCACCTGCTCTGTTGTCCACAAAATCCTCTGCCGATGAATTTAAAGGTATGAAAATTCTTTTGAACGGGTGTTTATCGGGAATTTGCTCGGGGTTTGAAAATACCGCTGTGACATAGGGTACGTTGCTTTTCTTTTTAGGAGTAATAACGTCAAGAGGCTTGCAGATAACCTTGGGAATTTCAACTTTGTTAAGCTCCTCAACTGCCTTTCTTCGCATTTCGTTTATTTTAGAAGCAGGCAGAATAAGACCGTCGTCAACGGTCACGTTAATCTTATTTGCGTAAAACTGCGTGCCGCCTAATTTTGAAAGTCTGTCAGTAAGTGACTCTGCCGTCATAGGCTTGTTTATTGCTTTTTCGGGAATATCGCCTGTAATGGTAACTGTTTTTCCGAGAGCGTTTGCGGTCAGAATACAGGGCTTGCAATCTTTACATTCAAAGGTGATGTCAATGGGAACAAGAGGGTTTTCGTTATCGTAATTATGGCTGATTTCCTTTAGTACATTCTGTGCGGAAACCACATCCTCCTTTTGCCTTGTACCGAACATATTTTTACCCATTGTATTCATTAGGTAGCCATCTGTAAAACCGCTTCTGGAGAAAACGGAACGCAGGGTAAATTCCTCTGATGGTGAGTAATTTCCCTCGACGGCTTTTTTAACTGCCGTTACGGCGGCACTGACATATTCGGGGCGCTTCATTCTTCCCTCAATTTTTAGGCTTGTAATGCCTTCAAGCAGGGAAAGGTCCTTTATGATACTTAAATCCTTAAGGGATAAAGCGTGGGTTTCCTTTCCTCCTGCAGTAAAGGGCAGACGGCAGGGCTGGGCACAAAGTCCTCTGTTTCCGCTTCTTGAGCCTATCATTGAGGAAAGATAGCATTGTCCCGATACAGACATACAAAGGGCACCGTGAACGAATATTTCAAGCTCCAAATCTGTGCTTTCTCTCATTTCCCTGATTTCTTCAAGGGTCATTTCTCTGGGAAGTACAATTCTTGAAAAGCCTGCTTCCTTAGCCATTTTTGCACCTGCAGGTGACATAACGGTCATTTGGGTTGAGCCGTGAAGCCTTGCCTGAGGGAAATGCTCCTTTATGATTTTTGCGACGCCTAAGTCCTGAATGATGAAAGCGTCAACCCCTGCTTCAAGTGCCGTTTTAACAGCGTCGTAAACAAGGGGTATTTCTTCGTCGGATATAAGAATATTAAGGGTTAAGTATACCTTAACCCCTCTTTGCCTGCAGTATTCCACTGCACTTTTAAGCTCCTCGTTATCAAAATTGCCGGCGTTACGTCTTGCGTTAAACAGCTTACCCCCAAGATAAACTGCGTTTGCTCCGCTTCGTACACCGGCAATCAGAGACTCCCTGTTTCCTGCGGGAGCCAGTATTTCAAAATTCATATAAAAATGCGTTTCTCTTTCTTTGTCTTATTTGCCTGCAAGCTTATCTCTAAGCTCGGAGATTTCACGGTTGAGCCTTTCAACCTCTCTTCTTGCAACGTCAACCTCCATACGTGCCCTTGCACTGTCCTCAAGATAATCCTTAATCTGAGCACGGAGATTGTCAGAGGAGGCAGTAGCCTTCTTGCAGGCGTCTGACTGGTCAAGAGCTACAAGAACAGCCGCCTGTGTCATTGAAAGAGACGGATTGGAATTGCATATGCTTCTGATTTCGTCATTGAGCTCCTCTGCAAGACCTTCTACATATTCGGGTTCGTCCTCTGTTACTATTGTATAGGTTGCTCCGCCGATTTTAACCTGTACCTTATTTTTGTTCATACCTGTCATCCTTTCAGAAATTATCTAATTCTGTTACCTATATTGACATATTTCTACCTATTAAGTATATCAACAAAGAGCCTAAATGTCAATTACGATTAATATGGATAATGTGTAAAAATATAGTGTAATGTTAATTAATAAACAAAAAATAAATATTGTCTTTTTCTCTTGCCAAAATGAGCAAATAAATGTAAAATATTTATTAAAGAAAAAGGAAAACAGAAAAAGTCAGGAGGCATTTATGTCTGAATCGGAAAAGTTAGAGCTTTCACTTCTCTCTCTTTCAAATTACATATTTAACAGAACTCAGGAAATACAGAAAAGAATTTATCCTGATAATCTTTCTTCGGGGTACGGATATATTATTTCCTATCTTTGCGACAATGAGGACAGAAATGTTTTTCAGCGTGATATTGAGAAGGAATTTGATTTAAGACGTTCTACGGTTTCAACTATTCTCAAGGAGCTTGAAAAGGAAGGGCTTATTGAAAGAAAGTCTGTTTCAAATGATGCAAGGCTGAAGAAGGTAATCGCCACTGAAGGCGCAAAAATGATTAACGAGGCTTGCAAAAAGGAGCTTGACTCCTTTGTCGAAAGGCTCATAAGCGGAATTAATCCAAAGGATTTGGACACCTTTTCGAGAGTGCTTTCCGTGCTGAAAACGAAAACAGAAAATATGAAAAAGGAAGAAATGAGAAAAAATATTTCTGAAAACTACAATAATATTGCAGAATAATCAAAAGACTTTCCCTAAAATCAAGGGAAAGTCTTTCTTAATGTATAAAAATATAAATTAGTATTTGTGGAGATGTTGTTGAATGAAACAACCGTAGGGGCGACCAGTGGTCGCCCG